>CAZPIZ010000041.1:0-12304 GCA_964586615.1 uncultured Acidimicrobiaceae bacterium
ACGGCGGAACCACGGCCCACCCTCCGGGTGATGGCTTCGTCGGATAGAGAGTTCGGAATCGCAAAAACGGCAAGCCGCGTTTCGACGACCACGTACCACCTACCACCTACTCCGATCCGTTAGTCTCTCCACTCACATGACAAAACGGACGCCCACCCGTCGGGGTGGCAGCGGGCGGAGCCGGGTGTCCAACAAGAAAACAAGCTCCCAGGAAGGGTGGCGCCAGCTGGCGGCGCTACGCAACCGAATCAGGGAGCATCTCGGTCGCCAGACCGATGACGTGTGGGGGGTTGCCCTCATCGTCGCGTCGGTTCTGGTAGTGCTCGGTTTCCTCGACCTGGCCGGTCCCTTCGGTCGTGCTGTCAAGGATGGCAGTGAGCTGCTGTTCGGGCTCTGGCGCTTCCTGGTGCCGGTTGGCATGGCCGGGATCGGTGTGGTGCTGATCGCAGGCAGGCCTCGCCAGGGGGCGGGTCGGACGGTCTCCGGCTCGTTGACCGCATTCATGGGATCGCTAGCCATGTTCCATCTGCTGACCGGGGCAATCGCCCTCTCGTCCGACCTCGAACTGGTCAAGACCCGGGGCGGAGCCATCGGCGCCCTCCTGGCCTTCCCGCTAAAACGGTTGCTTGGCACCTGGGGAGCCTTCGTCGTTCTCGCTGCTGTGATGGGCATGGGGATCCTCTTGATCACACGGACGTCGGTTCGCGAACTTGCCAACGGCGCCACCGACTTGGTCCGGCACTTGCGAGGCTTCGCCCGCAGCGCCGTCACCCGTCCGGTCCGGGCCCAGATAGTTCGTCCCCGCCACCTCGCACCGCAGCCGGAGATCGAGGAGGAGGAGGAGGCCGAGGCGGTCCCGTCGCGCCCTGCCCGAAAGCAGCCAGCGCGGGCTGCCAAGCCCAAGCCGGTCCCACAGTTGGTTTCCACCCCGTCGGGGACCTACCAATTGCCGCCACTCGACCTTCTGAGCCCGGGCGGGGGAGAGGAGCAAAGTCGCAAGGCGCTGGAAGAAACGGCCGCCCAGTTGGAGGAGACGCTTCGCCAGCACGGAGTCGACGCCCAACTCACCAAGATCGTCCCCGGCCCGACTGTGACCCGTTTCGAGATCGAGCTGGCACCCGGCGTCAAGGTCAACCGGGTTTCGAGCCTGTCCCACGACATCGCCTACGCCCTCGCAACCCCCGACGTCCGTCTGCTGGTTCCGATCCCGGGGAAGTCGGCGATCGGGGTCGAAGTCCCCAACCGCAAACGACGTTTGATCACTCTTGGCGACGTGCTTCGCAGCCCGGAAGCGGCCTCGGCCACCCATCCACTGGCGGTGGGCCTAGGGGTCGACATTTCCGGACGAGCGAAGATGCTCAACCTCTCCGAACTCCCCCACGTGCTGATCGCCGGAGCGACTGGGGCGGGCAAGTCGTCATGCATCAACTCGATCGTCACGTCGATCCTGATGCGGACCACACCCGAGGAGGTTCGCCTGATCATGGTCGACCCGAAGCGGGTCGAGCTGGGTCAGTACAACGGAGTTCCGCACCTGCTCACCCGGGTCATCACCAACCCCAAGAAGGCCGCTGATGCGTTGAAATGGGCGGTGACGGAGATGGACCGCCGCTATGACCTGCTGGCCGATGCCAAGGTGCGGGACATCATCGGGTATCGGGAGAAGCTCGAATCAGGTCAGCTGCCCGAAGAGGGATTCGACCGCTTCCCCTACCTGGTTGTGATCGTCGACGAGCTCAACGATCTGATGATGGTCGCCGGCCGTGAAGTGGAGGAGGCGATTGTCCGTATCGCCCAGATGGCCCGGGCCGTTGGGATCCACCTGGTGATCGCAACCCAGCGTCCTTCGGTCGATGTCATCACCGGAGTCATCAAGGCCAACATCCCCTCCCGGCTTGCCTTCTCGGTGGCATCGCAAACCGACTCGAGGGTCGTGATCGATGGCGGCGGTGCCGAAAAGCTGGTCGGCATGGGCGACATGCTGGTCATCACCGCCACCGAGCCCCGTCCGTCCCGCTATCAGGGGGCGTGGGTTCGGGAGGAGGAGATCCACGCCGTTGTCGACTGGGTCAAACAGCAGAAGGAAGCCGAGTATCAGGATCACGTCGTCGAGCACCTGGCGGCGGAAGCTGCCAGGGCCGCCACCGATGTCGCCGACGACGAAGAGGAGATGATCGTCCGCCAGGCCATGGATCTCATAGTTCGCAGCCAATTGGGGAGCACGTCGATGCTTCAGCGCAAGCTCCGGATCGGTTTCGCCCGGGCCGGCCGTGTTATGGACATCCTGGAAAATCGTGGAGTCGTGGGTCCTTCGGAAGGTTCGAAAGCGCGCGAAGTCTTGATGACGGTCGAGGAACTCGAGGATATGTACGAGCGTGAGCGGGTACCGGTGTGAGATGGATGCTGTGATCCACCTCGAATCTCAGCCGACCCGTCGTGGCTAGCCTCCAAGACCCAATGTTTCAGATCCTCACGCCATCCGGAGCCTTGACCGGAACGGCACCTTTGGATCTGATCATGACCAGGCGGCTCTATCGGGCAATGGTTTTTGCCCGCACCTACGACCGCAAAGGGACGGCTCTTCAGAAGCAGGGTCGGCTCGCCACCTACGCGCCTTTCGAGGGTCAAGAGGCGGCTCAAGTCGGAAGTGCCGCCGCCCTTCAGCCCGATGATTGGATGGTGGCTACCTACCGCGACGCCGCCGCCATGTGGATGCAGGGATATCCACTGGAGCTGCTCTTTGCAGGCCGAACCGGGGACGAACGCGGTGGCTCTCCCCCCGATCACGTCCCTGTGCTTCCACCGTCGATCACGGTTGGCGGTCACATGGTTCATGCCGTCGGTCTGGCCTGGGCTTCCAAAACCTTCAAAGACGGCCGGGTGGCGCTCACCTATTTCGGGGACGGTGCAACTTCCGAAGGTGATTTTCACGAGGCGATGAACTTTGCGGCCGTCTTCGAGTCGCCGTGCGTCTTCTTTTGCCAGAACAACGGCTGGGCTATTTCACTGCCACGCGAGGAGCAAACCCGCTCGGAGACGATCGCCCAGAAGGCGATCGCTTACGGCATGCCCGGCTTCCAGGTGGACGGCAACGACCTCTTCGCCGTCTATCAGATGACACTCGACGCCGTAGAGAGGGCCCGTTCGGGTGGTGGCCCGACCCTGATCGAAGCCGTCACCTACCGAATCGGACCCCACACGACGGCCGACGATCCCGGGCGGTACCGGAGTTCGGATGAAGGCCGGGAATGGGCCCGGCGCGATCCGTTGGAACGGGTGCGTTTGTACCTGTCGGAAAGGGATGGTTGGACGGAGGCTTGGCAAGCCCAGATTGAGGAGGAGGCCACATCCGAGATCGACCGTGCGATCGGGCTCGCCGAAGAGATGCCGGCCCTGTCGGCCAGCGAGATCTTCGACGCCATGTTTGAGGAACCATCCCCCAATCTTCGGCGGCAGCAGTCGGAGGCCGAGGCGGGCATCACATGACGGTGCGGACCATCGCCCAGGCCCTGAACGACGCCCTCGACCTTGCCCTTGGCAAAGACGAGACCGTGGTGATCATGGGAGAGGATGTCGGCCGGACCGGGGGTGTGTTCCGGATCACCGACGGTCTTTATCAGCGCTACGGCTCCGATCGCGTCATCGACACCCCGGTGGCGGAGTCGGGAATCGTCGGTGTTGGATTGGGCATGGCCGTGGGGGGACTGCGGCCGGTGCTCGAACTTCAGTTCATGGGTTTCTCATACCCGGCCTATGACCAGATCGTCAATCATGTGGCCCGGATCCGAAACCGTTCACGGCATCGCTTTATCGCCCCGATGGTGATTCGGATCCCGTTTGGCGGGGGCATCGGTGCAGCCGAGCACCACTCCGACTCGATGGAAGCGATCTACGCCCATGTCCCCGGGTTGAAGGTCGTGGTTCCGTCCACCCCCTTCGACGCCAAGGGCCTGCTACTGGCGGCGATCGAGGATCCGGACCCTGTGATCTTCCTCGAGCCGATACGGCTCTACCGTGCGATCAAGGAGGAGGTCCCCGACGGCTGGTACACCCAGCCGCTCGGGGAAGCCCGCGTGGAGAGCGAAGGCTCGGACGTGACGCTGATCACCTGGGGGGCCATGACCAAGGAGGCTCGCCAGGCGGTGTTGGTCTTGGCCAACGAGGGGATCTCGGCAGAGCTCATCGACCTCCGGTCGCTCGTGCCCCTCGACGAGGATGCAATCATCCTCTCGGTTGAAAAGACCGGCCGGGCGGTTGTCATTCACGAGGCCCCACGAACAGGTGGGTTTGGAGCCGAGATCGCTGCTCTGATTCAGGAGAGGTCCCTATATTCACTTTCGGCGCCGGTTCAGCGTGTGACCGGTTGGGACACGGTGTTTCCTCTCAAGCGGTCCGAGCACCACTACCTGCCATCGGTCGAACGGATCGTCGCAGCCGCCCGGCGCACGTTGGAGGGGTGATGGCCAAGGAATTCCGCCTGCCGGACATTGGTGAGGGGCTGACCGAAGCCGAGATCGTCCGGTGGTTGATACCCGAAGGTGGGGCGGTCAAGGCCGACCAACCCGTTGTCGAAGTCGAAACCGACAAGGCGGTCGTCGAGATCCCATCCCCTTTTGCCGGCGTGGTGCTTCACCACGGTGGGTCCGAAGGGCAAACTCTGGCGGTCGGGGATGTGCTGGTCGTTGTGGGCGAAGAGGGCGAGACCTGGCCCCCAACCGTCGAACAACCAGCAGGCGAGCAACCCGTAAGCGAACAGCCAGCCGATCGGACCGTCGATGAGATCGGCGAACAGGTGGCAACCGACGAAGGGATGCCGGAGATCGAGAGTTCGGTTGGGGTGAAACCCGAAACGGAGTCTGTCAAACCAATCGTCGGGAGCCTCAGTGAGGATGCATTCGAACTGGCACCCCGTCAGGGCCGGGTGGCTTCGGCTCTTTCTCGCACTCAGGTATTGCCGCTGATCCGAAAGCTCGCCAGGGACCTAGGGGTAGATCTCGACTCGGTCACAGGGACCGGTCCCGGAGGCCGAATTGTTCGAGACGACGTGCTGGCCGCTGCTGAAGCGGAAGCTGCCAAATCAGGAGGCGGGCCAGTCGAGGAGCCGCCACCGGTGACGCTGCCCCCGTTGCCGGTGTCCCGGGAGGGTGAGCGACGTCCGATGTCGAAGTTGCGGAGGACCATCGCCTCCAACATGTCGAAATCATGGAGGGAGATACCGCACGTCACCACCTTCGACCAGGCCGATGCCTCCCGTTTGCTGGCGGTGCGTAAGGCACTCGAGAATCGCCATAAGACCAAGGTGCCTCTGGAGGCATTGGTGATCAAGGCGGTTGTGCCGGCCCTGGCGGCCCATCCGGAATTCAACTCGAGGATCGATGGCGACGACCTATTGGTCTTCGGCCACTACGACATCGGCGTGGCAGTGGATACCCCGGACGGACTAATGGTCGCCGTCGTCAAGGCCGCAGATCAAAGGACTCTGCTCGAGATCGCGGCGGATGTTCGAAGGCTGGCCGAAGGCGCCAGGGACCGAAAGCTGAACCCGAGCGACCTGTCCGGTCAGACCTTCACTATCTCCAACATCGGGGCGTTGGGTGGGGGCTTCGGGACTCCGTTAGTGCCACCCGGCACCACGGCCATCCTCTCGGTCGGTATGGCCGTCGAACAGCCCGTCGCTGCTGACGGCAAGGTCGTGATTGCCCCATTGCTGCCCCTATCCCTCTCATACGACCATCGTGTTGTCGACGGTGGCCTTGGTCGACGGTTCATGGCCATGGTTCTCGAGAATCTGGCCGAGCCAACGCTCTTCCTCGCTTGACTCTCTCGGCTAGCGAGCCGTGTCTTCGTCAAGACGGTGAAACCTCGGGTCGTAACGCATGAGATCCGACATCTGCCTCCTCAATTGCATCGGTGCATTGCGTATCCCCATGACCAGAGCGAAGGCGGGATCGTTGTCCGTCCTGATAACGATCTCTTCACCGTCGGCGATCATGTGAAAGCCATCGTCGAGAGCGCGTACTGCCACCTGGCCGATGGTCCATGCGCCGATCTCGACCTCGTCGGCAGAGATCTTCATGACGTGATCGTCCGTGAGGTCGATCGTTACCTTGATGGGGGCGGCCTCTCCTGACAATTTCAAGGATCCGTCGAAATGGTCCATGCCCGTAAAGCTAGAGCAAACCTGGCACTCGGCTAGTCATTTCCCGGATAGCGCTCAAGTGTCTAGTTACAGACCTGGGCGGAGCCCCAGATGACCTTGCTTGGTACCTGGCCCTTGGACCTCAGGAATGCCTTTCGACGATCTCATAGATCTCCGCCAGATCGATACTCGGGTAGGGGTCGGGGGAAAGGAGTCCCACGATTCGAGCGTGTGCTCTCGGTGACGCCACCACCCGCCCCGACCACATTTCAGCCACAGATCCGACGGGATTTCGACAGCATGGCTGATCGGGGCATACCGACACCCGCCGGTTCTCGGTATCCCGACCACGGAAGAAACGGGCGTCATCGAACGCCACTCCGAACGTGACCGCGTGGGAGCCGGGTTCCGGTTCGAGATAGGTGGAACAGAAGAAGGAACCCGCCGGAGTGTCGGTGTATTGATAATGCAACGAGAAGCGATCGGATGATCCGAACACTGCCCGGGCAGCCCATTCCCGGCACAGACGCTGCGCCTCGACCCCACCATCGTCGTCGCGGGGGAAAGGAACACCATCGTTCTCGTAGGCCTTGAGGGCGATCCCCTCCTCGTCGCTCACCACCAGATGGCTTCGAAACTCGAGTCGGCTCGTTGCCAGGTTGGCGACGCGATGGGCGGCCGTCTCATACGAAACATAGAAGACCTCTCGAAGATCCTCAATCGACAGATCACGTTGCCGTTTGGCATCAGATAGGAACGGAACGGCCGCGATCTCGGGGACGAGCACAGCCGAGGAGAAGTAGGCGGTCTCGCGGCGGTGGCGCAAGAACTCGTCGTAGGTGGCAGGTTCGCCGTGCCCCAGGACGAATCTGCCCAGAGTCTGGAGGATGGCCTTACGGGCCTGACGGGTTCGCAGCTCGTTGCGCTGAGCGATGTAGATCACCTTGTTCCTCAGATCGGTGATGGACCGGAGGGAAGGAGGGACGTCTTCCACCGATTTGATCTCGAATCCGAGGGCTCCGGCCAGGTCGATCAGGTTCCGCGACGAGATCGGTCCCGATCCCATATATCCGGAGCGGCCTATCGCCGTGTTGGCCGCCTCCTCCACCTCTTCCAGGTAGCAATCGACCTGGCGCAGTTCGCGGGTCATCTCACCGTTGATTCGCCGCACCTCCCCGGCCGTCACCGGGTTTGGTCGGGCGTCTTCGCTCAGCCGGCGGTAGAGACCGACCAGATGGACCAGGACCTCGTCGCTGATACGGGTCGATGGTCGTAGGTGGGGGAGGCCGAGATCAGAGAGGCCAAGGTCGGAGTGGCCAAGGTTGGAATGGCCAAAGTTGGAATGGGCTGCCTGAGCGCGCTCGAGTTCGATCTCGAGTTCGGCCCTACGATTGGGTGCCTCCGGTGCAAGCAGGTCCTCGGGGGTCACGTCGAGGGCCTCGGCCAGGGCGGTGATCTGGGTCAGGCGGGGTTCCTTCTTTCCGTTCTCGACCATCGAGAGGTAAGGGGCCGGCCGGCCAATCAGAGCACCCAGTTGATCCAGGGTCAATCCCCGGCGGCGGCGGTAGTGCCGGAGGCGGTGACCAAAGGTGGCGGCGTCAAAGTTCACGACGACTATTCCGAAACCATGAAGAAACATCATTCTTACCGGCGCAGCCTGCCGACGCCAGCCCGAATTCGTGAAAGAATTGATATTCCTAACTCTTGCTGCGAAAGGAAGTAGATGGCGGAGGTCGAACTAATAGGCCCGGTCGGTGGGTTTGCCCACATCCTCAGTGCCGAGGCGTTGTCGTTCGTAGCCGACCTGGAGGTCGAGTTCGGCTCCCGCCGCTACGAGTTGCTCCGGGCGAGGTCGGATCGCCAGGAGCAACTGGATCGCGGTGAACTTCCTCGGTTCCTCGAATGGACCCGCGGTGTGAGGGAGGGCGACTGGAAGGTCGCACCGGTCCCGGCCGACTTGATGGAGCGCAAGGTCGAGATCACGGGGCCGGTCGATCGGAAGATGATGATCAACGCCCTCAACTCGGGGGCGTCGATGTTCATGGCGGATTTCGAGGACGCCACCTCTCCCACATGGGCGAACCTGATCGAGGGCCAGGCGAACCTGATCGATGCATACCGGCGGACTCTCTCGCTCGAGACTCCCGACAAGGCTTACCGGCTCAACGAAAGGACGGCTCGTCTGATCATTCGGCCCCGCGGCTGGCACCTGCCGGAGAGACATTTGCGAGTTAACGACCAGCCTGTCTCCGCCTCCTTCTTCGACTTCGGGATGTACCTCTTCCACGGAGGGAGGGCGGCGCTCGAAGCCGGAACCGGCCCCTATCTGTACCTGCCCAAGCTTGAGAGCCATCTGGAAGCACGGCTCTGGAACGACGTGTTCGTGTATTCACAAGAGAGGCTTGGCATCCCCCGAGGCACGATCAAGGCCACGGTCCTGATCGAGACGCTCCTGGCCGCATTCGAGATGGACGAAATCCTCTATGAGCTGCGGGACCACTCGGCGGGTCTCAACGCCGGACGTTGGGACTACATCTTCTCGGTCATCAAGAAACTCCGTCTCCACCCCGAGTTCGTTCTGCCCGATCGATCTCAGATAACGATGACCGTGCCCTTCATGAAGGCCTACACCGAGCTTTTGGTGGCGACCTGCCATCGTCGGGGAGCTCACGCCATCGGCGGTATGGCCGCCTTCATCCCCAGCCGACGAGACCCCGAGGTGACCGAGCGAGCTCTTTCTCGGGTTACCGAGGACAAGACCCGGGAGGCGGGTCAGGGCTGCGATGGAACCTGGGTGGCCCATCCTGACCTCGTTCCGGTCGCACGGGCATGCTTCGATCAAGTCCTCGGGGATGCCCCCAATCAGCTCGACCGCGACCGGGATGACGTCAAGGTTCGAGCCGACGATTTGCTGAATGTCGCCATCGAAGGTGGCCATGTCACCGAGCAGGGGATTCGCACCAACGTCAACGTTGGAATCCGTTACCTGGCGGCCTGGCTAGGAGGTGTTGGTGCCGCCGCCATCGACAACCTGATGGAGGACGTGGCCACCGCCGAGATCTCACGCAGCCAGATCTGGCAATGGGTCCATCACGGTGTGGCCCTGGACGATGGCCGTCGCATCGACGCCGACCTGGTGCGTGCCGTCGCCGGCCAGGAGATGGCTGCCATGGACGGAGATATGGACGCTGCCTGGAGGGTCTTCGAGAAAGTCGCCCTCGGCCCCGATTTCGTTGAATTCCTGACGCTGCCGGCTTACGAACTCATTGATTGACAGAGCGAAGTGGAGGGACACAACATGCGCGATCGGGCAGAGATCGAACAGATCCAGAAGAGGTGGGACACCGATCCCCGTTGGGCCGGGGTACGGCGTGATTATGGGGCCGATCAGGTGCTGTCACTCCGGGGCTCGCTGAGCGAGCAATACACGCTGGCGCGGGTCACGTCAGAAAAGCTGTGGGACCGTCTCGCGACCAGCGACTACGTGTCGGCCCTTGGTGCGCTTTCGGGTGGCCAGGCGGTGCAGATGGTCAAAGCGGGCCTCAAGGCGATCTATCTGTCCGGGTGGCAGGTGGCGGGTGACTCGAATCTGTCCGAGCAGGTCTATCCAGACCAATCGCTCTATCCATCCAATTCGGCGCCGACTCTGGTGAGGCGAATCAACAATGCCCTGCGAAGGGCCGACCAGATCCAATGGTCGGAAAACAGAGGGGACACGGATTGGTTCGTGCCGATCGTCGCTGACGGCGAGGCCGGCTTTGGGGGAGCCCTCAACGTGTTCGAGCTGACGAAGTCGTTCATCGAGGCCGGAGCTGCCGGAATTCATTTCGAGGACCAGCTGGCAGCCGAGAAGAAGTGTGGCCACATGGGAGGCAAGGTTTTGGTGCCGACCGGACAGCACATCCGGACGCTGCTGGCTGCCCGCCTGGCGGCCGACGTCATGGACGTTCCCACCATCATCGTCGCCCGGACCGATGCCAACGGTGCCAACCTCCTGACATCGGACATCGACCCCCGTGACCAAGAGTTCTGTACTGGAGAACGGACCCCCGAAGGCTTCTTCATAGTCCGTGAGGGCCTCGACCAGGCGATCTCCCGGGCCCTTTCGTACGCCCCCTACTCGGATCTCATCTGGTGCGAGACGGCTCACCCCGACCTTGACGAGGCGGCCCGCTTCGCGGCTGCAATCCACGAGCAGTTCCCTGGCAAAATGCTGGCCTACAACTGCTCGCCATCTTTCAACTGGAAGAAGCATCTCGACGAGGCGACCATCGCCTCCTTCCAGAAAGAGCTGGGCGTTCTTGGCTACAAGTTCCAGTTCATCACCCTGGCCGGGTTCCATTCCCTGAACGCCTCGATGTTTGAGCTGGCGAGCGGTTACGCCACCGCCGGCATGACCGCCTACGTGAAGCTCCAGGAACGCGAGTTCGCCCTCGAGGAGTCGGGCTATACGGCCACCCGCCACCAGAGGGAGGTCGGCGCCGGGTACTTCGACAAGGTGTCGGAGATTCTGAGCGGAGGCCTGGCCTCCACCCTGGCCCTGAAGGGAAGCACCGAGGAAGAACAGTTTTGAGCGGTAGAAGACCGCTTAGAACCGGGTTAGATGGCGGGTGGTACGTGGTACGTCGTTCCCGAAGGGCATGTGTCTCGAATGGGCGCCGACCGACTAGCTTTGCGGACGTAAAACCTAGAACGGAAAACGCAGAAACGCTGAGGGGGCAGTCATGAACATCGTCCACGTCGTCGGCACCGGAACCATCGGAGAGCCCTTGATCGGGCTCATGGCCGATCACAAGGCCGATTTCGGAATTGACGAGGTGACCTTCCACAAGCGCACCCCTCTCATCACCGAACGCGGCAAGGTCAACGACCTGATCCGCCGGGGCGCCGCGCTGGCGGTCGACGACGACAAGCGTTCGACCTTCGAGGAACTCGGGCATGCTCCCAAGTACGAAGCGCGTGAAGCGATCGAACGGGCCAAGGTCGTGATCGACTGCACTCCTGTCGGCAACGACATGAAGGCCGAGTTCTACGACCACGCCGTTGGGCCGCTCGGGTTCATGGCCCAGGGGTCTGAGTACGGATTCGGGAAGATGTACGCACGCGGCATCAACGACGAGTCGCTCCAGATCGGCCATGACCGGTTCCTTCACATCGTCTCCTGCAACACCCACAACATCGCGGTGCTGGTCAAGACGCTGGCTATGGACGAGGACGGGACCAACCATCTCACCGACGGTCGCTTCCTGTGCGTGAGGCGATCCAACGACATCTCCCAGGACTCTGGATTCGCTCCTTCCCCAACCGTGGAACGGCATAAGGACCCGAGGTTCGGGACCCACCATGCTCGCGATGCCCATGGCCTCTTCGAGACTCTCGGCTACGACCTCAACCTTTTCTCGTCAGCCCTCAAGCTCAACACCCAGTACATGCATTTGATCCATTTCTCTTTGACGCTCGATCGGGAGGTCACCCTGGATGAGATCAAGGAGCGGCTGGCGGCCAACAAGCGGGTCGCAATCACCTATCGCAAATCCGCCAACTCGGTCTTCTCGTTCGGTCGTGATCACGGGTACTTCGGCCGCATTCTTTCCCAGACCGTGGTGGCGATCGAGACCCTGGCAGTCCGCAACGGCAATGAAGTGGCCGGGTTCTGCTTCACGCCTCAGGATGGCAACCCTCTCCTCTCAACCCTGGCGGCAACCCTCTGGTATATCGATCCCGCCGAAATGGAGCGGCGACTCGACGTGATGAGGCCGTACCTCTTTCAAGAGGTCTGAGTGAGAAGTACTTAGTACTCAGTACTCGGTACTCGGTACTCTTCGGGTGTGGATGGACATCTTCAGCGGCAGGCGTTGACGGCGGCGGAGCGGGCTATCGAGGCGCTTGGTCGCAAGGATCCGGGTGGGGCACGGTCGGCCGTTGCCACCGCGGTCGAAAAGGACCAGGTCGGGCTCTTCGGCGCCCTGGCCGATGCCGTCCATCTAGCGGCCACCGAACTGGAAAAGGCTGGCGAGTTGAGCGAGGCCACCTGGAATACGCTGGCCGATGCGGTTGGCCCTGGCCCGCTGCAGGGGCTGGTCGAGTCCCTCCGTGATTAGAACATGTCTGACTACCACCTCCACCTTCATCCTCACCTCGACCCCAGCAAAGGCGAACCGGATG
>CAZPIZ010000042.1:0-1221 GCA_964586615.1 uncultured Acidimicrobiaceae bacterium
GACCCACTACCCAGGCATTCATCCCGTCAGCTCTCCGAAATGAGCCACCACCTTCTCGATCAGGTCGGTAGTGCGTTCGACCGACCGAACCGACACTCTCTCGTCGTGTCCGTGAAACAGAGACAGAAACTCCGAGAAGCTCACGCGCTCGTCGAACAGTCCGACCCCATATGCCGACGCCCCCCTGGCCCGGAAGAAGCGGGCGTCGGTGGCGCCCGGCATCAAGATCGGAACGGCTCGCCTGACCGCGGTCTCTTCCCACAATGAGTCCTCGATCGCCTGCCAGAGCGGATCGGAGGCACCGGACATGCTTGCTTCGTAGTCCGAGATCGGGAGAATCTCGATGCCGTCGCCATCGCGACCCATCGCCTTACGCAGGTGGGAGTCGACGAAGGCCCGGTCCATGCCCGGGAGAGCCCGGAGGTCGACCTCCGCCTCCGCCTCGTCGGGAATCATGTTGGCCTTCATGCCCGCTCGCAGGGTGTTCGGGCTGACGGTGAGATGAGTTGCAGAATGAAAGTATCGTGCCATTGGCGGATCCGAGGCTGCGACCTCATCGATAGCCGCATCCACTTGGTCGGGGTCGACCAATCGCTCACCAAGATCACCGGCTAGTTCGAGAGCCCCTACGAACCGCCGCCACTGGTCGGTGATCGTCACCGGGGAGGGGGTGGCGAACAATCCTCCCAGGGCGGCCACCATCGGCTCGAGGGCGTTGTCTGCCTGGTACGGCCCAGAACCGTGACCGGGGGTCCCGGTCGAACGAAGTTTCGACCAGAAGGGCCCTTTCTCCCCTGCCACCACAGGATGGATCGGGCCGGAGGGTGTTGGGATCGAGGGATAGGCCACCTCTGTCAACACAAAGCCGGCTTCAACCAGTTCGTAGCGTTCATCGACCAGGTACTTGGCCCCGAGGCCACCAGCCGCCTCCTCGTCGGCGACGGCCGCAAGAATGAGATCTCCGGGAAGCTGAGGCCGGCCACCGGTCAAATACTTCTTGAACACCACGGCCATGGCCGCCGTCACGTTCAGCATGTCGACCGCCCCCCGGCCCCACACGAAGCCATCGGATATCTCGGCGGCAAAGGGATCGACCGACCATCCAGCAACGTTGACCGGCACCACATCCAAATGAGGGAGCAGCAAGAGCGTCGGAGCTTGCGGGTTGTGGCCGGGGACCCGGTAGACAACGGACTGCCTGCCAGGTGAGGGCTCTACCAC
>CAZPIZ010000042.1:1321-12265 GCA_964586615.1 uncultured Acidimicrobiaceae bacterium
TGTGGCCGGGGACCCGGTAGACAACGGACTGCCTGCCAGGTGAGGGCTCTACCACCACGCCCGGTTGGCCAAAGAACTCCGCCAGTGTTCCCACCGACCGGTATTCGTGCCCGCTTTCGCGAGTCCCGTCGTTAACACACCGGTTGCGAATCAGCTCCTGGAGGAGCGCCACGACGTCGAAGTCCTGCTCACGAGTCACTTCGAGCGCCTCCTTACATTCTGGCGCGACAAGACCGTGCTATAGCCCCATCTCGGCGCGCCAAAACGAGGTCCCAATCAGGCCTCCGATTCGAGAACCGTTAGCAGGTCGAACATGGTCGGGGTCAGAGGGAGTTCGGCGACTTTCTCCAGGGGTACCCAGGCGGCCGCCGCCGCATCGTCGCCGGCGAGGAGGTCACCTCCCTCGACCGTGCAGAGAAAGTCCACAAGGCAGAAGTGCCAGGCGGGCGGTTCCCCCGGCCCGATGCTATCGCCGGCCCAGATGACACGGCCTGGGCGAATCTCGAGGCCGGTTTCCTCGAAGACCTCTCTTCGGACGGCGTCGATCATGGTTTCGCCGAAGCGCACCTTTCCGCCGGGAACGGCCCATAGTCCTTCACCTGGAGGGCGGCCGCGCTGCACCATCAGGAGCAGCCCGTTCTGGGTCATCACTGCCCCGACCCCGCATATCGGACGGTCATTCATCGGCGTGATGCATGATGATAAGCCTGGCTGCGAAGCCGCCGGCTTCGAAGAAGTTCTTGGCCAAGCGGTGACCGGGGAGAACATGGGCGTCGAAGAGGCGGAGCCCCAACGCCCGGTGTTCGCTCAGAGCTTGATCCCTCATGACCTCCCCGACCCCGATTTCACGGGCGTCGTGGTCCACGAACACGAGACGTATGGCTCCGACCCGGGCACCCCCTGCTTGCCGGAGCAACTCCTCGACCCGAATCAGCAGAAGACCAACCGGGACGTCATCGATGGTCCCGAGATAGATCGAGGTATCCGGATCCGCCAGAGCGTTTGCGATTGAATCCTCGACAGGTTCGGCCAGACCGTCGGCCAGCGGCCACATCGGATGGAGGGCGACCATTTCCTTCTCGAGCGAGCGGTACAGGTCGACCAGCACGGGCAGATCTTCGGCCGAAGCCCGGCGGGAACCAACTTCCATCAGGCGCGCAAGCGTAACCAGGCGGTCCGGCGCCGAATCCCCCACACCGTCACGAGGCGCATCGCTTCGAGAACGATGTCGGGGCCCATCTTGGAGTGACCGAGGGCCCGGTCCCTGAAGACGATTGGAACCTCAACCACGTTGAGACCCTGGTCGACGGCTCGCATGGCCATCTCCACCTGGAAGCCGTACCCGGAGGCCCGCGCCTTCTCGAACGGGAGGCCCATCAGGGCCGGCGCCTTCCAGGCCCGGAATCCTCCGGTGGCGTCGCGGACCGGGATGCCCAGCATCACGCGTGCGTAGATGTTTCCCCCCCGGGAAAGGAAGCGACGATGCCAGGGCCAATCGGGGGTAGCGCCTCCCTCGACGTATCGCGACCCCAACCCGAGGTCGGCCCCGGCTTCCACGGCCGCCACCAAACGCGGTATGTCATTCGGATTGTGCGAGAAGTCACAGTCCATTTGAACTACCACCGAGGCCCCTCCGTCAAGGGCATGGCGAAACCCCTGACCATACGCCGGGCCCAGCCCCTGCTTGGAGGCACGATGGATCACTTCTAGACCTGGGGTCTGGGCTGCCAGCTCGTCGGCCAGGGCACCGGTACCGTCAGGTGAGTTGTCGTCTACGACGATCAGTCGGTAACCGTGCAGCAGGACCGCAACGGCCAGATGGGGCAGGTTTTCATGCTCGTTGTAAGTCGGAACAACGACCGTGACCTGCTCAGGATGCACAATCGCGACAGATCATCTTCCTGCGATTGGCTACTTGGGCGGTTCGCTTGACGAGAAAGCAGGACTGGCAGACGAACTCGCCCTCGCGAACTGCGTGGGCGTCCAGATCCATAGTGAGTTCCTCGCGGCGAATCGCACGCAGCTCGGCAACCTCATCGACCAGAATCGACTCCGACACCTCATCTTCGAGAATTGCCAACTCCTCGGCCTCGAGCTCGTCGAGCGCTTCGTCGGCTTCAACCTCCTCGTCGGCGAGCTCGTCTTCCTCGTCGTCGACGACCACCTCGTCTTCTACCCCTACCTCTACTTCGATTTCGGCCGCTTCGAGTTCGACTGCTTCATCGTCCAACTCGACATCGTCGTCTTCGGGATCGGCTTCTGCTTCGACTTCTTCGTTCTCGAGATCGGGATCGATCTCTTTGACTTCGACGTTCTTCTTTCGTGCCATTTTTTGGTTTAACCCCCTGAGAGCGGCGGGAGTATAAGCCCCGCCTGGCGTTTAGCCCTACCTGTCAGGCCGGTTAGATCTTGAGGTCCAGGGCGCCGGGCACAACCGAAACGGAAACCGGGGTATTCCCGACCGGGTCGCCGTCGGCCTCTATGGGCCAAGAAGTCGAGGTAATCAGCTCAAATGCCTCGGTCGCGTAGCGCCGGACCGCCCCATCGGTGAGATGGACTCCCTTGATGATCTTGGGGACGAGCCGAGCGGCATAGGTCTTCTTGCAATTGATCACCTGGAGGTCAAGTCGCCCGTCGGTAAGGCTCGACCGGGGCGCCACGTTCCAGCCGCCGGCGAAGAACTGGCCGTTGGCGAATATCGCTGCCAGCGCTTCGCCATCATGGGCCCTGGTCGCCATTTTGCCGAGATCATTAATTTTGATCGCCACCCGGGCCGACGGAAACCCGGGGAGCCGCCACAGGAACGCCATTGGATACCGTGCCTGGCCCCACCACCTCGAAAGTCGGGTGGCTGTCTGGGAGGCGGCAGCGCCCACACCCGCCTGGGCGACGTTCACGAAGTAGTGAACGCCCCACTCCCCCTCCAGCCGACCGACATCGATCGGATAGACCGAGTCTCCCAGGAGATGCCGGGCGGCTTCCTCGAGGTTGTGGGGTATTCCGAAGGTCCGTAGAAGATCGCACCCGGTCCCACTGGGCAGCACCCCCAGAAGCGGCCGGCGAGGCCATTCGGTTCTGAGGATCTGGTTGACCGCCAGGTTTACGGTTCCATCGCCGCCAACCACTGCCAGCCGCCACCGACCGCTGGCAGCCGCCGAGGACACGGCCGCCGCCATTTCCTCGGCAGAGGCCGGAACTTCAAGGTCGTAATCGATCCCGGTTACGGTCAGCGTCCTCCGAATCCGCTCGACATCGATAGGACGACGCCCAGCCATCAAGTTCACCAGAACGAGCCAAGGCTCAGCCATGCAGGCGGCAGCGTAGAAGCGAGGGTGGTGCGTGGTGCGCCGAACCCGCGACCCGGTCCTGATCTCAGATAGCGGCGGGACGAGTAGCGGAGGGGCTGTTAGGTACCACGTCGAACGCTCCTATCCCACTCCCATTGCCGCCACCACCCCGCGGTCAACCGCGAGGAGAGCAGCGCGGGCCTCTGCGGCAAGCTCGGGTGAGACATCGCGCAACTGCTTCAACAGGTCGACCAACTGACGTGAAACCCTGACGAAGTCGCCTGGTTGGAGCTTGAGCGACGGGAGATCGTCGAGTTCCCCGCCCTCCGCCCACTCGTAGGCCAGGGTCACGAATCCAGGGTCTGGACGGCGGGTGGGTGGCAGCCGCACCGAACGCTCCCGAACAACCAACTTTTCCCACAGCTTCTCCAGCTCGGCCCAACAATCGGCAAGAACCGCCGTAGGCCACACCGGGACCAGTCGCTCATCGGTGCGCGGCTCGTAGACAAAGCCGGACGCCAGGGCGACCAGCTCGGGGATGGTCAGCTCCCGGAAGAGACCTCGCTCGAGGGCTTCGGCCAAAAGTAGATCGAGTTCGTTGTAGATGAATCGAAGCCGGTCTCCGCGGGCCGTGAGCCTCCACCCCGAGAGGTAACCGAACTCCTCGAGTAACTCGACGATGGACCCGAAGTCATCGACCAACCCGACCCCCGATTGGCGCAGCTCGGTATTGAGCTGATCGATCTGTTTGCGGGTTCTCTGCGCCCGCCGAGCCGACCGCAGGTGGCTTTCCAGATCGCGGCACCCCGTGACAGGGTGGTCGACACGTGGAGGCGGTGCGGCTTCGGCTCGCTCGACGGCCTTCTTCAAGGCCTGGGTGGCGGGCGCTGGCAAACGGCGCATGAGCCGCAGGGCATCCTGTTGAAAACGTCGATCGCGGGGAGCAAAGGGTTTGGGCAATTCCAGCGTGGCGGTCTTGGCGCTGAGGGGCGGCAGATCCTTGGCTCCGATCGGGACGACCCTTCCCGAGGTGCTCAGAGCGAGGAGCTTCATGCCTCCACCTTCTCGACGGATCCTCCGCAGGATGAGGTATCGGCCTTGACGAGGTCCGCCGGGGATGTCGACTACATCTCCCGGGTGCAGGGTGCCGACCAGATCTTGACGTTGGGGTGCAGTGAGCGATTTGGTCAACTCCAGGTATTCGAACACCGAGCCCAGCTCACATTCGGCTTTGGCCTCTTCCTCCGCCAGCCGCCGTTCAAGCTCACCGAGCTTGGCGACCGCCGCGGTCCGATCCTCCTGGCGCTGATACTGGCCAAAGGAGGCGGACAAGAGCTCTATCGCACGATCCTTCGAGTAGTTGGCGGCCAGATTGGCGGCCATGTTGTAGGTGGGCCGGAAGCTCGACCGCAGGGGGTGACTACCGGCCGCCGCGACCTGGGTCACCTGCGAGAAGGGGACGAAGGGAGTGTGCAGCACCACCCCGTACCCAACTTCGTCGATGCCACGCCGCCCGGCCCGACCCGTCAACTGTGTGTAGTCGCCGGGCTGCATGATCTCGTGACCCTCGCCGGTCCACTTGCTGAGGCTCTCGAGCACCACGGTCCTGGCTGGCATGTTTATCCCGAGCGCGAGTGTCTCGGTGGCGAAGACCACCTTCAGCAAACCGGCTGCGAAGAGCTGCTCAACGGTCTCCTTGAAGGCAGGCACCAGACCGGCGTGATGGGGGGCCACCCCCGCCTCCAGCTGCGACAACCAGCGGGGATAATCGAGCACGCTCAGATCGGCGTCAGAGAGATGGTCGGTCCGTTCCTCCGCGATGGCTCTGATCGTCTCGCGTTCGTCGGGCGTGTTAAGGCGGACGCCCGACTCCAGGACCCGAAGGGCGCCAGCATCACAACCAGCCCGGGAGAAGATGAAGTAGATGGCCGGCAACATCGCTTCCTCCAGGAGGTGCTCGATGGTTTCGACCCTGCCGGGGGTGGCAAACCGGTTTCGCCGCCCTCTCTCGAGACCCAGGAGATGTTCGAGTTTGGGGTTGGGGCGCAGCCGCCCTTCTCGGCTGCTGAAGGTGGGCATCATCCGGACCGTGTCCGAGACCCGGTCGCGGAACATGTAACGGGGCTCCAGGGGCACGGGACGGTGAGTAGAGAGCACCAGGTCGGTTGGTCCACGTCGCTCCCGCACCCAGTCCGAAAACTCCATGGCGTTGGCGATCGTCGCCGAGAGGGCGACCAGTTGAATTCGGCGCGGGGCGTGGATGATGATCTCCTCCCAAACCGCCCCCCGGAAGCGATCCTGCAAGTAGTGAACTTCGTCGAGCACCACTACCCCCACTC
Source organism: uncultured Acidimicrobiaceae bacterium (assembly GCA_964586615.1). Lineage (GTDB taxonomy): Bacteria > Actinomycetota > Acidimicrobiia > Spongiisociales > ZC4RG35 > DATEEG01. The sequence continues at coordinate 6,948 of CAZPIZ010000042.1, forward strand.
GATTGAGCGAGGTGGATCCGGCGTAAATCATGTTTCGCAGCACCTCGGTCGTCATCACCACAATCGGGGCGTCGCCGTTGACGACGTTGTCCCCTGTCAACAGGCCGACCCGGTCGGAGCCATAAACCGCTGCGAAGTCGCCGAACTTCTGATTGCTCAGCGCCTTTATCGGGGTTGTGTAGAAAACCCGCTGACCCTCTCGCAGAGCCAGGTGGACCGCCCCCTCCGCCACCAATGTTTTTCCCGCACCGGTCGGAGCCGTGACCACGACGCTGTGACCGCGGGCAACGGCCTCGATCGCCTCGCGTTGAAAGTCGTCCGGCTCGAATGCCAACCCTTCGAAGAAGTCGTCAAGCCCGGCCTGCTGGCCGCGGCTCCCCTGGGCCGGCATCAACGCCGCAGGGTCAATTTGATCACCCAGATGGTGGCTTCGTAGAGCAAGTAGAGCGGCACAGCCATGGCCGCCAGGGTGATCGGATCACCGGTAGGAGTGATGGCAGCGGCTGCGATGGTGATGACGAGGACCGCCCAGCGGCGCCCGCTCGCCAGTTGTCGACTGTTGACCACTCCCGCAGCCGCCGTTGCGAACAGAAACACTGGAAATTGAAAGACGACACCAAACGCCAGGAGCAAGCGGAGCACGAACGAGTAATAAGGGCCAATGCGAAGGTTGTTCTCCACATCCGGAAAGATCCCGAGCAGTACCTCGAGCGCCCTTGGAAGCAGCCAGTACCCGAACGACACGCCTCCGATGAAGAGCAGGACGAAGGCGGTCACCAGAGGGACGACCCATTTTCGCTCCTTCTTGTTTAGGGCCGGGCTGATGAAGGCCCAAAGCTGATAGAAGATCACAGGGCTAGCCAGGATGACCCCACCGAAGAAAGCCACCCTCATCAGGACTCCGAACTCCTCCCCGGCTTCCAAAGCCTGAAATGAGTTGTCGGGCGCAGCGCGGCGATAAGGCTCTTCCAGGATGTCAGTGAGCGGATTGGCAAAGATCAGGCCGATGATGCAAGTGATGGCGAGGGCTATCGCGACCCGGATGATTCGCTTCCGCAGCTCGTCGAGATGCGCCAGGATGGGCTGGGGTTTGTCTTCGCTCAAGTCGGTTCTTCGCTCGAGTCTGAGGACTGCTCGGGCTGGCCCGGGGTCGGCGGCTCCTCGATGGGTGCATCTCCATGCTCGATGCGGTCGAGGTCGGCGAGCGCCTGCTCAGGAGTCGGGCCGCTGACGGGCTTGGGGCCTTTCCAATCGAGCCTGGTCGGATTGGTCTCGGCGGCGAGACGGGCAGTGTCCCGGATCGCCCGACGAACTTCCTTGACCGGATCGGTCAAGGAGGCCTTGGCCTTCTGAATATCGGAGACCTCGGCTTCGAGCCCTTCCCTCATCTCTCGAGCCGCGGTGCGCAACTCCCGGGCCCAGCCACCGAGCTTGCGAGACAGCTCCGGGAGACGTTCGGGCCCGAAGACCACGAGAGCGACCAGGACTATGACTATCCATTCAGCACCATCAACCATCGCGATCCATGGTAGGTCTGGACGCGGAAACACCCCGGCGGTTGAAGGTAGGTCCGGAGTGGCCTGGCCCTCGCCTGGCGGGGTGCTTCTTAGCTGGCGAGCAGACGGAAGGGATCGGGCTCGGCGGCGATCGCTGCGGCGAAAGCGGTGATTTCGTCTTCGGTGATCGGGTCGGGGTTGATGACCTCGTAGCTGACCCCGGTGGCAAGGAGGACGCTGACCACCCGGGCGTTGGCGGGCCGGCGCTGGACCGTCGCACACGTGGGGCAAACGAACCGGTAGTTCCCCTCATCCTGGCTCGGGGTGAGCTCAAGGGCCAGGTCGGCGGGTGTCAACTGAACATCTCCGCACCAGCTGCACGTTGTCTTGATGGTGGTCATTTCTAGTCGTCTCCGCCTTTCAACCTTCTTGATGCAGGTATCGGCGGAGCCCAGGGCAAACTTGAGAGGGCCAGTGCGAATGCCCCCGACCTGATTAGTCCTTATAGACGTTGAGGATTCGCCCTCGAAGGGAAGCGAGCCCTTCGGCTACTTCCGGACCATCGACCAGGCGCCCGTGCGGGCCCAGGCGGAGGAGCAAACGAGCCGCCACCAATGGGTCGGCGGCGCTGAACTCGACCACGGTTTCATCGCGTCCTTCAGAGACGATATCGACCGGGTAGTAGTCGAGCACCCAACGCCCCGAAGGTGTGAGTGCGATCCGGCACCTGACATCTTCTACCGAAGGTGTGTAACGGATCTCGGGTGGTCGGACCGTCTTGGGCGGCACAAAGGTCTCTCCGGTCGAGCGGATTGCCCGTATCCGATCGACGCGGAAGCTTCGCTCGCCAACTGCCATCCGACAGTGTCCGGAGACGTACCAGTTGCCGAGCGACGAGAACACCGACCACGGCTCAATCTCGCGCACCGTGGTCTGATCTTTGCTTAGGGACGTGTAGGTCAGTTCCACCACCGAGCCGGTGACGGCTGCATCCCTCAACAGAGACACGAGCCGGGGTTCGCCTGCTATATCGACGTCGATAATGCCCACCCCCTCCGGCAAGAGGACCCGGCTCAGCTTCTCGACGGCAGACGAAAGCGCATCACTTGCCTGGCCGGCCCCAACCACGGCCATGCCCGATGCCAGCAACGCCAGGGCTTCGGCAGGCGCCAACCGGGGGGCCTTGGCGAAATAGTCGGCGATGTCGACGACCACCTCGTCGTCATCGATCTCGGCCACCATCAGGTCACCGGGGCCGTAGCCGGGGAGCCCGCACATGAACACGACCGCCAGATCCTCGACCAACTGGGCTCGGGTGTAGCCAAAGCGGTCACACACCTCGTCGACCTTCGCCCCCGGATGGGCGATCACCCAGGGCAGCATCGCCAGGATCCGAGAAAGCCGGGAAGCAGTCCGGGAGCTCATACGAGGAAACGTCTCACGCGATTCCCTTGACTCTCTCCACTACGGCCGTTCGTAGTTCGGGGGGTCCTAGTACCTCCGCTCCATCTCCGAACGACATCACCCATCCCAGAAACGCCTCGCGGTTGGCTACCTTCACCATCACTTCCAGGCCACCGTCCGGACCAGGCGTTCCGGCGCCGGCACCAAGCTGGCGAGCGGCCCACCATGCGATCTCCGCGCTGAATCGGATCACGGCCTCGATCGCATCCTCGCTGCCTGCCTCCCAGGGCATCGATTCGAGCGCCGCTTTCACCTTGAACCCTTTCGGCCGTTGGAAGGCGTCTGGCTCCTCTTCCACCCGGATCCGATCCATCCGGTCGACCCGGTACATCTTCTCGCCCGATTTGGTGCCGCCGCCCACCATGTACCAATGCCCGCGGCGATGACCGATCCCATACGGAGCCAGCCGCCGCTCCTGATCCTTGTATCGGAAGCGGACGATCCGTCGCTCGGACACTGCCAAGAACAGATCGCCAAGGGTCTCGGCGGCCGATCCGAGATCGGCTGCCAGCGGTTCGGAGGCTCCGGTCAGCCTGGCACCCCCCAGTTTGAGAATGGCCTCGGGTGCGGCCGGTTCTCCGCCCAGTCGGACCGTCTGGGCGGCATAGGCCAATGCGGCTCTCTCCTCGTCGGTCAGACCGGGATCAGGTAGACGGTATTTCTCGGGATCGACGACATAGCCATGCTCGACCTCCCACCCGTCGGTCGGTTTCAACTCGAGAGGAATGCCGATTCGCCGGAGCATGTCCTTGTCCCGTTCGAACATGCGGTGAAAAGCATCGTCGGACTCAGCCGAGTACCCAGGAATCGTGCGCCGGATCTCTTCGGCCGGCACTGGCCGCGAGGAAGTCAACAACATGACCAGCAAATTGATTAGCCGCTCGAGAACGTTTCTCATTGCTCTTCATTTCTTACAGCGACTCGATTAGCCGGTCCACCCGGTCGTCGTATGCCTTGAAAGGGTCCTTGCAGAGGACGGTCCGTTGGGCCTGGTCATTCAACTTGAGGTGGACCCAGTCGACCGTGAAGTCCCGCCGCTTGGCCTTGGCCGCCTTGATGAACTCACCCCGCAGCCGCGCCCGGGTTGTTTGAGGAGCCAAAACCATCGCCTGAGCGATGTCGGCGTCGCTCACGACTCGATCAACCATCCCCTCCCGGAGGAGGAGGTTATAGATACCACGGGTCCGGTCGACGTCGTGATAGGACAGATCCAGCATCGCCAGCCGGGGATGCGAAAGTGGAAGCGAACGCTGCTCCCGGTATCGCTCCAGCAAGCGGTATTTGATGACCCAGTCGACCTCACGGTCCAGGGAGAGGGGGTCCTTCTCAAGGCCGGTCAGTAGGTGCTCCCAACGATCGATCGCGCCCTGCACCTCGGGTGGAAACCCGGGGTTGCGGGAGAAACGAACCACCCGGTCGTAGTACTCCCACTGGATATCGAGAGCCGACAATTCCCGGCCATTGGCCAGACGGACCTTGCGCCGGCAGGTCAGGTCGTGGGCGATCTCCCTGATTGCTCGGATCGGGTTCTCGAGCGAAAGGTCCCGGAACACCACGTCCCGCTCGATCATCTGGAGGAGGGCGACCACAGTGCCGACCTTGACGCTGGTGGCGTACTCACTCATGTTGGAGTCACCGGCAATCACGTGGAGACGCCTGTACCGCTCGGCGTCGGCATGCGGTTCATCACGGGTATTGATGATGGGCCGGCTCCTGGTGGTGGCCGACGAAACCCCTTCCCAAATGTGCTCGGCTCGCTGGGACATCGAATAGGTGGTTCCACGCGGGGTCTGCATCAATTTGCCGGCGCCCAGGAAGATCTGGCGGGTGACCAGGAACGGGATCAAGACATCGACGGTCTTGTGGAAGTCCTTGTGCCGGCTGACCAGGTAATTCTCGTGGCAGCCATAGGAATTGCCGGCGGAGTCGGTGTTGTTCTTGAAAAGGTAGATCTCGCCGCGGATGCCCTCCTCCTCCAACCGCTGTTCGGCGGAGTGAACGAGGGATTCGAGGATTCGCTCCCCTGCCTTGTCGTGGGCTACGAGGTCCTTGAGGGAGTCGCATTCGGGAGTGGCGTATTCGGGATGGCTCCCGACGTCGAGGTAAAGCCGAGCACCGTTCTCCAAGAACACGTTCGAAGAACGGCCCCATGACACGACCCTTCGAAAGAGGTAACGGGCAACCTCATCCGGTGACAGACGCCTTTGCCCGCGCAGAGTGCAAGTCACTCCGTACTCGTTCTCGAGACCGAAAATGCGACGATCCACTGCGAAGCAGGCTAACCGCGCCCAGCCCAAAGGTTCTGGCGCGTCTTCGGGTCTTCGGGTGTCATGACGGTACTACTCTCTACTGCGTAGT
>CAZPIZ010000043.1:0-8959 GCA_964586615.1 uncultured Acidimicrobiaceae bacterium
CGGAAAAGGCTTCCGGTTCGTAGTTGCCCTCGAGGGCATAGCGGCGCCAGGTCGATCCATCGGTGCGAGCGACATAGATATCGGTTGTCTCCCGAGGTTCTGGTACGTAGAGACCGGTGGTGGTGCGCGGCGCCATCAATGCCACCGCATCACCCTCGGGAGACACCACTCGAATCTGGACCCGGCCGGGGATGGTTTGAGCCTGCAGCTCCTCGGCTGTGGCAGGGTCGAAGGCCGTAAGGACCGTCTCGCTTTCGAGAGGGGTGGCCTGATAGAGGGTCGACCGATCGTTGGCGAGTGCGGCATCCGGAACCTGATAGACCCACTCGCCGCTGGTCGTGTCAAAGAGCGAGACCGAGCCGTCGTCACCACGGGTGAACAGCGCTCCCTCGGACAACCGGTCCGCACCTTGGGAGATCACCAGCCAGCCGATGATGACAACCAGGGTCGCTGCGGCCATAAGTTTCGCCATGTACTCCTCCTACGTCTGGTGGTTGGACGCTGGCGCCAGATGGTTTGTTCACCTCCCTGGGTCGATGCCGGATCCAATAAGCTCGCCAGATGGTCCACCAGTACGAGGTCAGGGTTCGGTTCTACGAACTCGATCCCTACGAGCACGTCAACCACACCGCCTATTTCGGGTACTTCGAGGCGGGGAGGGTCGAGGCTCTGGCCGCCGCCGGGTACGGGCTTGACGTTATGAAGAGGGCCGGGTTCCAGATCGTGCTGGTCGAAGTGAACGCCCGCTTCCTGATGCCGGCGACTCTTCATGAGACTCTGATGGTGACCACCTCGGTGGCAGAGCTAACGCGGGCAACCTCCCGCTGGCACCAGGAGATGAACCGCGGCAGCGATCTGATCGCCACCCTCGACGTCAAGGCCGCCTTCACCAACCTTGCAGGCCGTCCCACCCGCCCCCCGGACGGATTCGCCGCCGCGTTCGCCTAGGCAACGTCTGTGAATCTGAAGGCGATCAGCCGCGGAAAGCGCGGCCTATAACCTTAGGTTCGCGGTTTGGAGCCGATGAACTCGGCCACCCAGGAGTCGGCGGGGGCGGCTGCGAGCTCGGCGTAGGTGCCGGCCTGGACCACCCGACCCTCACGCATCACCGCCACCCGATCCGAGATCGCCCGCGCTTCATCGTGGTCGTGGGTGACGTAAAGAGCTGCGGCCCCCTCGCGCTCGAGGAGCTGGCCTATGTCGTCCACAAGACGTTCCCTGAGCATCCGGTCGAGGGCGCCCACCGGTTCGTCGAGCATCACCAGCGGTGGCCGGGGAGCCAGGGTTCGGGCCAGGGCAACCCGTTGCTGTTCTCCACCCGAGAGCCGATCCACCCGCCGCTCGGCGAACCGCTCCAACCCGACCCAGCCCAGCACCTCCTCGACTCTCGCTTTTACCTCCTGGGCGTTGGCGTCCTTCATCCGGAGGCCGAAGGCCACATTGCCGGCAACGGTCATGTGGGGGAAGAGGGCGTAATTCTGGAACATGAATCCGAACCCACGCTCATGCACCGGCATCCTGTCCAGGTCCTTGCCTTCGAAGAGGATCCGCCCGGACTCGATCCTTTCTAGCCCCGCGATCGCCCGGAGCAGGGTCGATTTGCCCGAGCCCGACGGCCCTAGCAAGGCCACCACCTCCCCGGGCCCCACCTGAAGCGAGGCGCCATCGAGGGCGGCTACTTCGCCGAAGCGGACCGTGACATTCTCGACCGTAAGCATCAGAACATCCCTGTCTCGGCGCCTCGAACCCTGTCGATCACCAGCACGATGATGGCGGTCATGACCGCAAGCACAACCGCCAACGCCATTGCAGTGGCAAAGGTCGCGGACCCGGGCCGACCCAGGTAACGGAAGATGAGGGCGGGCACGGTGATGCTGGCGGGGCGCACGACAAAGGAGGTCGCCCCGAACTCTCCGAGCGAGACGACGGCGGCGAATCCAGCGCCCACGGCCAGGGCGCGGGCAGCAATCGGGAGATCGATCTCCCGCCACACCCGGGCGGGGGATGCACCCATCACGGCCGCCGCTTCCCGCAACTCACGTTTGATAGAGCGCAGCAGAGGCAGCGTCACCCGGACGACGAACGGGATTGCCACCAGTGCGTGGGCGAGGGGGACCAGAGCAGCCGTTCCCCTCAGGTCGATTGGTCGATCGAGGGCAAGCAAGAAACCAAAACCGATGGTTACCGCCGATGTGCCAAGTGGGAGCATGAGGAGCAGGTCGAACCAGCCTCCACCCGCCCGGCTCGAGAGCCAGGATGCGGCCAAACCCCCCACCGTGACTGCAATGAGCGAGGCCACCAAGGCATATCCGAATGAGTTGGCGATGGCGGGCAGTGGCTCAACAGCGGCCGGAGTGTCGGTCACCAGCGATCGCCACCCGATTCCGTTGTCGGCCAGCGAAGCTCCAACCAGCCCGAACAAGGGAATCGACAGCAAGCCAAGCGAAATGGAGAGGATCGACCCCACGGTTCTCATCTGTGCCCCGGGCCGGGGAGAGGGGAGCCGGGCCTCCGAGGCGAGGGTCAAGGCCGTGGCGCGCCTCTGGGTCCGGGCGGAGACCACCAACATAACCATCACGGCTGCGAGTTGGATCAGGGAGAGCACCGCCGCCACGGGGAGGTCGAGGAAGTTGACAGCCTGCTGATAGATCTCGACCTCGAGCGTGCGCAGTCGTCCTCGACCAAGGACCAGCACCGTGCCGAACGAAGTGAAACAAAACAGGAACACGATGGCGGAGGCGGACGCCAGGGCAGGTTTGATCAACGGGAAGACCACTGTGCGAAATCGCCGGGCGGGTCCGGCGCCGAGAACCGCCGCTGCCTCCTCTGCGACCGGGTCGATGCGACTCCAAACTCCACCCACGATGCGCACCACGACAGCGACGTTGTAGAACACGTGGGCGGCAATGAGAGCCCCCAATCCGGCGTCGAACACGGAAAGGAACGCAGCCCCCACCACCACCGTCGGGAGGACGAAGGGAATCGTCACGAAGGCCTTGACCAGAGCCTTGCCGGGAAAGTTGAATCGGGAAACCACCCATGTCAGAGGTAACGCGGCGACGACGGTGAGCACGGTTGACAGCGAGGCCTGCCACAACGTGAACCAGGCAGCCTCGATGAATCGTGGTCTGGTGAAGGCATCGGTCCATCCCTCGCCGCTCAGCGACAGCCCGAAGATCCGCGTAAGCGGGTAGAGGAAGAAGTAGCCGAGGAAGAGAGCCGGAATGCCGAAGGTCAGCAGGGTGCCGAGCCGGCGAGGCCCGAGCCTCATCCGAAGATATCCGCCCATTGCTCCAGCCATGATTGACGGTTGGCCTCGATGGTGGCCGGATCCATCTGCACCGGGTTGTCTGGTATCACCGTGTGCTCGAGAAACTCCGGCGGCAGCGCGGCCTCGCGGTTGGCCGGAAACACGAACCAGGTCAGCGGGATGGTCTCCTGAAAGCCTATCGAGAGCATGAAGTCGATCAATTGGCCGGCCGGCCCCGGGTAGGGGGTCCCGGCCAGGATTCCGGCAAACTCGACCTGGCGATAGCAACCGTCGGTGATGACGCCGGTGGGAGCTTCGTCGAGGGGTGTTTCGGAGAAGATCACCTCGGCCGGGGGCGAAGAGGCGTATGACACCACCAGCGGTCGGTCACCCTCGCCGGCCCCGCCCGAGAATTCGCCGTAGTAGGCCTCGGTCCAGCCCGGCGAGACCAGAGCGCCGTTCTGCTCCAGCCCTTCCCAATAGGGCTGCCATCCATCCTCTCCAAACCGATCGATGGTCGACAAGAGAAACGCAAGACCGGGCGAGGACGTGGTCGGATCTTCGACGACCAGCATTCCGTTGTAGGCCGGTTCGATGAGGTCGTCGAGGCTGGCGGGTGGCGGCAGCTCATCAGAGAACCCCGCCTTGTCGTAGTTGAGGCAGACGTCCCCGTAGTCGATGGGCGTTACCCAGTCACCCTCGGCATGAAGTGTCTCCGGGACCGATCCCAGGACCGAGCTGGTGAAGGGTTCGAATATCTCAGCGTCTAGAGCCCGGGTCAGGAAGGTGTCGTCGACCCCGAAGATCATGTCGGCTACAGGATTGTCCACCGTCAGGATGGCCTGGTTGACCATGGCTCCGGCGTCGCCGGCCGCCAGAACTTCGACCTGGTGTCCGGTTTCGGCGGTGAAGGCCGCAAAGGTTTCTTCGGTAACGGCGTCGGCGAAGGAGTCGTGCGCCATCAAGGTGATGGTCACCGGACCAGCCTCCGTGCCCTCTTCTCCGCAGGCAGCGGCTATTGCGATCAAGAGCAGCAGGGTGGTGAAACGTCGCACGGTCGTAGGCCCCTTTAATTCATGGAGCCCTGAGCGGCCGTGGGCACTCCCTTCGCCGGCATGACCCGGATCAGGTTCCTACGGTCGGAGGCATTGCCATCGAAGGCACCCTCCCTCTCAGCCCGGTCCGCCGGGCTCCCGTGTGGTTAGAGGGTCACTTTAGAAGGATCTGTGAAGGTTTACGACCCTCAAGACTCTCTGTAGGGCGATATGACCAGCACCGCATTGTGGCCACCGAACCCGAACGAGTTGGAGATCACCGGACCTGGGGTCCAATCCATCGGCTCACGCACGATCCTGGTCAGGGGTATATCCGGGTCCTGTTCGGTCAGCCCGATATTTGGCGGAAGCTGGCGGCGCTCGATGGCCAGGACTGCGGTGGCGGCCTCAATCGCACCGCTGGCCCCGAGGGCGTGGCCGGTGGTCCCTTTGATCGAGGAAACCGGCGGCTGACCATCGCCGAAGATACGGGCGATGACATTTCCCTCGGTTTGGTCGTTGAGCCCGGTGCCGGTCCCGTGAGCGTTGATGTAGGCGACGTCGGCGGGTTCGAGTCCGGCGTCTTTCAGGGCCAGGCGTATGGCCCGCTCGGCTCCCTCGCCTTCGGGGTGGGGTGCGGTGATGTGGTGGGCGTCGGCCGTCGAGGCGGCACCGGTGATCTCGGCCAGAATCGACGCTCCCCGGGCCCTGGCCGCTTCGAGTTCCTCGAGGACCAGGATGGCCGCTCCTTCACCCAGCACGAAGCCGTCACGATCGACCGAGAAGGGCCGGGCCACGCCGCTCGGAGAAAGGGCCTTGGCGGAGATGAAGCCCGCTTCGGTCGGTCGGCGCACCGCCGCCTCGGCCCCCCCTGCCAGGGCGGCGTCGGCATACCCCCACTGAATCGCCCGGACCCCATCGGTGATTGCTTGAGCGCCGGCGGCGCAGGCGACCACCTGGGTGGTGGCGGGGCCACCGAATCCATACTTGATGGAGATGGCAGCAGCCGCGGCGTTGCACATCATCATCGGGATCAAGAGGGGAGACACCCTGCTCTCTGGCTCGTACGAGCCCTGGATCAACTCTTCGAGCGAAGCCAAACCACCGATGCCGGTGGCGACGGAGACCGCGACCCGGTCCCGGTCGGCGGTCAGATCGCCGGCCTGGTCAAGGGCCTCGGCGGCGGCGACCAGGGCGAACTGGGAGAAGCGATCGAGCCGCCGGCTTTCCTTCCTTGGAATCCATGGCTCCGGATCCCAGCCCCTGACCTCGTGGGGGCCAATGCCCGGCTCGACCAGCAGGCCCTTCCAGAAGCTTTCGGCACCGATTCCGGTTGCGGCGATCACGCCGACTCCGGTGACAATCACCCGCCGCTTGGCCACGTTCTGTTCAGGCATCGCCCTCATTCTGCCCGACCGTGGGCTTAGAAAGGCCGAGCTTGGCCTGAAGCCTCTGCATGGCGGCTATCCAGCCATCCCGATCCGTGGCCTTGTGCAACATGAAGTCAGCCACCTCAGGATGGGGGAGGATCAGAAACCGTTCGGCGTCCAGGCCCCCGACCACCGCCGACGCCACCTCCTCGGTGGTCAGGGCGGTGCTCGCCAGCAGCTCGGTGACCTTGCCCGCTTGGTCAAGCATCGGGGTGCGGACCCCTTGCGGGCAAAGGCACGAGACCTTGATTCCCCTGTCGCCATAGGTAACGGCGATCCATTCGGCGAAGGCAACCGCGGCGTGTTTGGTCACCGTGTACTGGGCGGCACCAATGTTGGTGAGCAAGCCCGCAGCCGAGGCGGTCACCAGGAGATACCCGCCGCCTCGTCCGGTCCAGCGCGGGATGAGGTGACGGGCGGCGAACACATGGGCTTGGAAGTTGATCCGCCACATGCGTTCCCAGTCAGCGTCGGGACTCTGCTCGTCTCCTTCGAAGGCGATGCCGGCATTGGCACAGAAGAGATCGATCGGACCGAAATGGGTCTCGACTTCCTCGATCAGGCGGCGGTTGGAATTCTCGTCGGCGACGTCGACTCGCATCGCGTGCCCGTCGATCTCTTCGGCAACTCGTGTGGCCGCGGCAAGGTCGACATCGGCCACGATGACCGCAGCCGCTCCCTCCCGGGAAAACCTCTTGGCCAGTCCGGCCCCAATACCGCTCCCACCCCCGGTGACGACCACAATCTTTCCGGAGACTCGCATACCCGGTTCTCGTCCCTAGACGAAGATCACCCACACGACGAGGTCGTCGGTGAAGTCCTCAAATCGGTGGACCATGCCGGCCGAAACGAACATGGCGTCACCCGGGCCGAACGGTCGTCGGGAATCCCCGGCGACAAACGAACCCTCCCCGGCGACTACCACGTAGATCTCGTCTTGGTCGTGAGGTTGTTGGGGGTCGGTGCCGCGTGGTGCGTAGATCTCGATCGATAGGTGGCCCTTGCGAAAGAGCTCGGTAAAGGGCTCATCTGCCGGCCCGGGCAGGCGGCTGAGACCCTCGAAGACCGTTCCTTGCCAGTCGTCCATCAATCGGCGACCTGAAGATGATCGGCGACCTGATGATGATCGGCGATCTGAAGATGGCCAGTCGCCAGGTCGGCTTCTGGAGCCAGGACCGCGGGCAGGAGCCCGGAGGCCTGAGGCAAGAGCTGGCGACAGTAGAAGCGGCCCAGTCCGATCCGTCCTTTGAGGAAGTCGATATCGCCCTGGCCTCCGGAGAGCAGCGAGGAAGCTGCCAATGCTGAGCGCAGGTGAAACCAACCCCCGAGGATCGTGCCAAACATTCGAAGGTATGGCGTGGCTCCGGCCAATGCCTGATTCGGGTCTGAGGAAAGCGACGAGAGCACGTGGTCGGTTGCGGTTCGCAGGGACTCCAATGCGGTGCCGAGCGACGTCGCCAGGTCGGATAGCTCAGATGGTGCCGAGGCGATGGTGGCTGCCATCCGATCAAGCAAGTCTCCGACCACGGCCCCCTGGCGCATCGGGAGCTTTCTCATCACCAGATCGATCGCCTGGATGCCGTTGGTGCCTTCATAGATCGGGGCGATGCGGGAATCGCGATAGAACTGGGCGACGCCCGTCTCTTCTATGAAGCCCATCCCTCCATGGATCTGGATCCCGAGGGAGGAGAGCTCGACGCCCAGATCGGTGCTCCAGGCCTTGGCGATGGGAGTGAGCAAGGCAACCAGGTCGCTGGCTGCCTCCCGCTCCTCGACATTCTCGGCGTGCCGTTCCCGGTCGAAGCCTTCCGCGCACGTGTACAGCAGCCCACGCATCGCTTCCACGTAGGCCTTCATCGTCAAAAGCATCCGGCGGACGTCGGGGTGCTCGATGATCGCCGACTCGGCGGAGGCCTCGAGGGCTCGTCCTTGCTTGCGGACCCCGGCGAATTCCAATGACTGTTGATAGACCCGCTCGCTGATGGCGAGCCCTTCGATGGCAACGCCGATGCGGGCATTGTTCATCATCGTGAACATGTATCTCATCCCCGCCTGCTCTTCGCCGATCAGGTACCCGACCGCTCCCTCGCCGCTGTCGCCGAAGGACATCACGCAGGTGGGCGAGGCGCGGATCCCCAATTTGTGCTCGAGGGAGACGACCTTGAGGTCGTTGCGCTCACCGGGATTGCCGGCTTGATCGGGTAGGAACTTGGGAACGATGAAGAGCGAAATCCCCTTGGTGCCCGGAGGTGACCCCGGAGTGCGGGCAAGGACCAGGTGGATGATGTTCTCGGTCAGGTCGTGCTCACCCCAGGTGATGAAGATCTTCTGACCAAAGATTCGATAGGAGCCATCGGCCTGCGGCTCGGCGCGGGTGGTCAAGGCTCCGACATCCGATCCGGCCTGGGGCTCGGTCAGGCACATGGTCCCGCTCCAGACACCGGAGACGAGTTTGTGGAGGTAGGTCGCTTGTTGCTGGGCCGATCCGTGCCGGGAAAGCGCCTCGATCCCGGCCTGGGTCAGCAACGGACACAAGGAGAACGCCATGTTGGCGCTCTTGAACATCTCCTGGAGCACGATGCCAACGGTGTAGGGAAGCCCCCCGCCGCCCCATTCTTCGGGAACATGGGCGCTTCCCCAACCTGCCTCGACAAACTTGGAGTAGGCCTCCTTGAAGCCGTCCGGGGTTCGCACCGATCCATCCGGTTGCAACCTGCTGCCCTGACGATCGCCGATGACGTTGAGCGGGGCGATGACCTCGGCGAAGAAGCGGCTCGCCTCCTCCAGAACTCCGCGTACGGTTTCGGGATCGGCGTGTTGAAACCCGTTCAGCTTGGCGACGGACGCCAGGTCGACAAGGTGATTGAGGGTGAAGTCGATGTCGGCCAACGGGGCCCGGTACCCGGTCATGGTCCCTCCTTGGAAGCCGAGGCTACCCGGATATCGGCGGGTACCCCCGAAGAGGTGCTTGCGAACCAATCGAGCGGGCCAGCCGTAATGGTCTCTGCATGTCCGAACTGTCGGACACGATCACAAGGGGAAGAATATGAAAAGAACAACTCTGACTGCGCTGCTGGTTGCACTGGCTCTTCTGGGTGCCTGTGCCGCCGACGACGCAGCAACGACCACAACGGCTGCTGCTGCCACCACCACAACCGCAGCTGCCGCCACCACCACAACCGCAGCTGCCGCCACCACCACAACCGCAGCTGCCGCCACTACCGAAGCTCCCGTGGCCGGTGCCA
>CAZPIZ010000043.1:9059-11267 GCA_964586615.1 uncultured Acidimicrobiaceae bacterium
GCCACCACCACAACCGCAGCTGCCGCCACTACCGAAGCTCCCGTGGCCGGTGCCACGATTGTCGTCGCCTCGACCGATCTCGGAGACATCCTCCAGGACAGCGATGGTCGCACCCTCTATCTCTTCAATCCCGATGCCCAAGGGGATCCGACCTGTTATGACGACTGCGCCTCGTCGTGGCCGGCGTTTGTGGAAGAGGTCGGGGCCGGCGATGGCGTAGATGCGTCAATGCTCAGTACCGCCACCCGGACCGACGGTGCCGTACAAGTCACGTACAACGGCTGGCCGCTCTACCACTTCTCGGGGGATGTGGCACCCGGCGACATGAACGGCCAAGGACTGAACGATGTCTGGTGGGTGGTCGACGCCACCGGAAACGCCGTAGCCAGCTAGGAGGTCAGGGGGCACGCCAGTCCTTCCGACGTGCCCCCTTCCTCTTAGAGTTTGAGTGCCTCTCAAAGTTCGAGCTGGTGCTGGACGGACTTGTTCAGCTCCGTGAATCCGAGCTGCTGGTAGAGCCGATAGGCGCCGGTGGGGCTTTCGCTGTCGACCCCCAGGGCCGCGTGAGTGAACCCCGCGTCTCGAAACGCATGACAGACAGTGAGCACTAGGGCCGAGGCAATACCGCGCTTGCGATGGCTGCGCAAGGTTCCCAGTGACATGATCCAGCCGTCCAACCGGCCGGTGACTTCCTGGTCGCCGGGATAATGGCTGGAGAGCAGTATGCCAACCACCCGGTCCCGATCGAGAGCCATGAAGCTGAGGTCGAGTCGGACTCCGAACGAGTCGATGCGGTGGGTCCACGCTTCCCGGTCGAGGGGTGTCGAGCCCCAGTGATCGGCGAAGGAGGCATTCGTCATCTGCCGTAGCTCTTCGTCGCGGTCCGGGTCCCAGGCAACGATGTCGATGCCGCCGGTACCGGGCACCGATGCCACGTCGGAGATCGGGCGGATCAGCTCGTAGTAATAGCGGACCGGCACCAGGCCGTATCTTTCGTAGAGAGCGATCGCCTCGCTCTCGAAGTCGTACGCCATCGTCCGTAGATATCGGGGAAGCCCGGCCGGGGCCGCACCAAGAATCTCCCGGCCCCGGTCCATCTGCCAGCTGATGAGGGCCGACCCGATGCCCTGGCGCCGTTGCGAGGGATCGACCCCCCCAACCATGAACACCCGGGATTGGATCTCGTCACTCGGTCGATGCCAGAGACGGGCGAATCCGACAAGCTCTGAATCTTTGACCGCCACCCGAGAATCGTCGTTATACGAGAAATGGGGGTCGTCGTTCCAATCCTCGAACTCCTCGATCGGGGTGACGATCGGAATCTGGTCACCTGTTTCGATCCGGCGGTTCAAGGCGTGGAGGGCTGGAATGTCGTCCGCGAAGGCGGGACGGAGCTCAAAGGTCATGCGGAGACGGTAGGAGGCGACGATCGATCGTCCCGGAGAATTTCGCTGACCAAAGCCGGCATCACCACCCCCGCCGTCCCTTCAATCCGAACCGAGGCGAGGCGGTCCATCTCGGTTGCTCCCCTGTTGAGGATGACCAACGGCAGGCCCTCCTGGACCGCGGTATAGGGAATCTCGGCGGCGGGCCACACCCCCAGGGTCGACCCGATTGCCAGGACCGCATCGGCCCGAGACGCCATCTCCCATGCCCGCTCCATGACCCCTTGTGGCAGCTCCTCCCCGAACATGACGGTCATCGTCTTCACAATGCCTCCACAGAACAGGCAGCGCGGTTCCTCCTCACCCGCCTCGACCCTTTCCAGGACCTCCTCGGTCGGCCAGCGGCGGGCGCAGTCGAGGCACCGAACCTGCCGGACGTTGCCGTGGACTTCAGCGACCGCCTCTTCTGGCAAGCCCGCCTTGAGGTGAAGGCCGTCGATGTTCTGGGTAACGCAACCCGCCAGTCGTCCCGCCCTCCAGAGATCGACCAGAGCAAAATGACCCGGGTTGGGCTCGATCCGAGCGCGAGCACCCCACAACTTCCCTTCCAGATGCATGCGCCATCCCCGGCGGCGCAGTTCCGGATTGGCGAGGTAGCGGGTGATGGTGAAGTCCTCAGGGTCGACCCTGGTCCAGATCCCATCCGGTCCCCGGAAATCGGGGATGCCCGATTCGGTGGAAATCCCCGCCCCGGTGAAGGCCAGGATGCGGGATGAAGCCGACAGAATTCGGACGGCGTCACCGAAGGAGTCGCTCATGACCC
>CAZPIZ010000044.1:0-11122 GCA_964586615.1 uncultured Acidimicrobiaceae bacterium
CTCGAGGTGTCATGGGCCGACTCCGGGATCGCCGAACCGGCCGACTGGGAAGGCAAGCGGGTCGGCACCTGGGGCTTCGGCAACGAATTCGAGCTGACGGCCGCATTTGCGCTGTTCGACGTTACGCCATCGGAGGTCATCCAGCAGCCCTTCGACATGTCGCTCTTGCTGAACGACGAGCTCGACGCTGCCCAGGCAATGACCTACAACGAGTACGCGCAGGTGCTCGAGCAACCGAATCCCGATACCGGCGAACTCTATACCGCCGAGGATCTGTCGGTCATCGACTTCAACGAGATCGGGACCGCCATGCTTCAGGATGCCATCTGGGCCGACGCCGCCTGGCTGGCCGACAACGAGGAGACCGCTCAGGCCTTCCTCAAGGCCTCGTTCCAGGGGTGGATTTTCTGCCGTGACAATCCCGATGCCTGCGTCCAGATCGTTCTCGACCGCGGCCCGGCACTCGGAGCCAGCCACCAGGCGTGGCAGATGAACGAGATCAATGCCCTGATCTGGCCGTCACCAGGCGGCATCGGAGTCATGGATCAGGCCTTGTGGGATCAAACGGTGGAAGTGGCGGTGGGCCAAGCGGTAATTACCGCCGACCCGGGCGCCGACGCCTATCGAACCGATCTTGCCGAAGCCGCAGTCGCCGAACTCGAAGCCGAAGGACTTGACGTCGCCGGCGAAGGCTTCGCGAAGACCACGGTGACCCTCAACCCAGGCGGGGAGTAGGACAACCAAGACGGACGGAAGGAAACCTAAGGTTCTGGGCCGCGGAAACCGCGGCCTATTACCTTAGGTTTCGGGTTCTAGAGAAAGGAGGACGGTATGGCCAACGTGGTGCGTGCCGCCATCGTCCAGACCGAATGGACCGGCGACAAGGACTCGATGATCCAAAAGCACGCCGACTACGCCCGCCAGGCTGCCGAGCAAGGCGCCCAGGTCATGTGCTTCCAGGAAATCTTCTACGGGCCCTATTTCTGCCAGGTCCAGGAAAACGAGCATTTCGACTACGCCGAACCGATTCCAGATGGACCAACGGTCAAGGCGATGCAAGAGCTGGCCAAAGAGACCGGGATGGTTCTAGTGGTGCCGATGTTCGAGAAGGAGCAGGACGGCTTCTATTACAACACGGCGGCCGTGATCGACGCCGATGGCAGCTATCTCGGGAAATACCGCAAGACCCACATTCCTCACGTCAAGGGATTCTGGGAGAAGTTCTACTTTCGACCCGGCAACATCGGCTACCCGATCTTCGACACCGCCGTTGGCCGGATCGGGGTCTACATCTGTTACGACCGCCACTTCCCCGAGGGCTGGCGGGCATTGGGTCTCCGGGGGGCCAAAATCGTCTTCAACCCCTCCGCTACCAGCCGCGGCCTCTCGATGTACCTGTGGAATCTTGAGCAACCCGCCGCCGCTGTGGCCAACGAGTATTTCATCGGGGCAATCAACCGGGTGGGCAAAGAGCCATTGGGAGACAACGACTTCTACGGATCGTCGTACTTCGTCGATCCCCGGGGACAGCTCGTTGGAGCGGCTGCCTCCGACACCGAGGAAGAACTGGTAGTGCGTGATCTCGATCTGGATATGGTCGAAGAGGTGCGCAAGACCTGGGCGTTCTATCGAGACCGCCGCCCCGACGCATACGGCGATCTCGTCGCCCCTTAGGCCCTCCGTCCGATCGGTCCCAGATGGGTGTGGGTGAATCCGTCCTCGAGCTTGAGCCCGTAGCCGAGCGCCCGATCCATGCCGATGTGCGCGAGCCAGATGGACCCGGCTGCAATGAGGCCGAGACGACCGGCGGGGATTCCGACGGCCAGGAGCGCCACCGGCCAGATCAGAGCATGGCCGAAGTTGTAGAGATCGGCCCCTAAGCGCGGACCGCCGGCGTATCCAACCATGAACACGTCTGGTGCCAGCAACAGGAAGCCGAACCACCACCAGCTCACATCCGACCAAGCGAAAAGAACCACCGCAAGGACAAGGAGGGCCGAACCTTCCAGCCGTTGTAAAGGAACTGGTGTGAGCATGGGCGCCAGCTAAGCAGCGGGCCGGACGGTGCAGCCGATCAGGGAGCGGCAAACCACCAGTTGACCCGCTTTCCCTCGACGGTGCCAACAGCATGTGCCTTCGCCAGCGGACGCCAGTCGTTCCAGCTGAGCGTCAGCCGTCCGGAGGCACCGCCGGAAAGATCGAGGTCGGCGATGATGGCGCCTGTGGCACGATCCCACCGGGCGGTCCCGCTCACCTCGAGGTCCTCAACCCACAGGAGCCCGTCCATCCGGAAGCGCACCCTGTTGAGACCGCTGGTGGTGAATGACCCGCCCCGCAGCCCGACCCCTTCTTCGCCATACATCGAATACCAACGGGCGATCATGTCGGCGATCGTGTGAGCAGCGGCAAGGACTGCCCGCCCGCGTCGTCCGGTCCCCAACCCGGGCGCCTTCTCAATATCGGCCAGCTGGCGGGCAAAGTGCTCGACCGTCCTGATCTCGTTGTATCGGGATGCACACCCGGTATCGCCTGGGTCACCACCGGTCCGGACAAATCGCAAGACGATGTCCGAGGCACACCGTGAGAAGTCGGAGAGAGCAGTGACGTGGCCGACATTGGCCACCTCGACGTAGGTCGAGTTTGGAAAGTGACCCGCCGCGATGGCCGCTCCCTCTGGAGAGGTGACCGAATCGAGATCTCCTACCAGAACCAGGGTTGGCACCTCCGGGTAGGGCTCGTCGTCTGTCACCGGTGGAACCCAATTCGAAGGCGGGGGCCAACCCATGCACATTTCGAAGTCCGCCCATAGGGAGGCGAGCCACTCATCGACCGTGAAGGGCGCAAAGGCATCCGGATCGGTCGTGGTCAACGCGTCGACGGAGCCAGAATACTGGGAGGGGCGCTGGTCGAGCGAAGCGTTGATGTCCCACAGCTGGGGATAGTCGTTACACGCGACGGCGACATAGAGGCCTTCCGATGACTCTTCGAGGGGATAGGCCTCGATCGGAACGGTCTGCTCGGCAGCGATTCGAAGGAGCGGAAGCGGGTCATCGTTGTCGAGGAAGGCACGCCCCGCCGCACTCAGCTCGCGATACACGGGAACGCCGAATGTCGCCACGGCAGCCAGATAGCTGAGCAACGAAGGATCGATCGATACCTCTCGGACCACTCCGTCGGCGTCGGGCGCACTTCCCACCAAGGGCTCCACTGCGAGAACGTCAGCCAGCTTGCGAAGGTCCTCAACCGGATCGACCCCGAGATCGACGCAGCCGGGGTCGCGTTCACACACCCTCTCGAAAGAATCGACCACAGCCCTGTTGAGGTCGCGATACCAGGGATCCTGATGCTTGATCGGATAGGCGGCATCGAGCACCAGGGTCCGCACCCGATCGGGATGGCGAACCGCAAATGTCTGACCGAAGAAGGTTCCGTACGAATCCCCATACAGATCCACCCTGTCGATCCCGAGAGCGTCGAGGACCGCGGCCAGGTCGTCTGCGGCAAACGCCGAACCCCAGAGGTCCGATGTGTCCCCGAGCTGCTCACCGCACAGGGCCACATTGGCGTAGTACTCGCCTTCATACGACTGGAGTTCCGGACAATCGATCGGCGCCGAATAGCCGGTGCCGCGGTTGTCGACCAGCAGTAGTTGGTGTCGCGACATGAGCGGCTGGAACAGGTCGAGGTAGTAGTCGCGGCTCGCCGTAGTCGCATAACCTGGCCCACCCTCGACCGCGACCACCGTCCCCAGAGGAGGCCGTGTCTGGTCCCGGGCCGGATAGAGCTCAAGGTTGATGTCGATGGCGTCCCCCGCAGGGTTCTCCGGGTCGAGCGGCCTCGAGACCGTCCCGCAGAGGACCCGGGGCTGCGATCCGCATTCCTCCAGCCAGGAAAGGTCGGGCTCCACTGCCTCCTGGGCCGTGGCGACCCCGCTCAGAGCACCCGGAGACACCAGCAAGAGAATGAGGATTGCGACCACCGCCCGGCGCATCGGCGCAGGGTAAGCCCGTTGGCCGGCCGTGTGCTCGCCCAAGGTCGGGTAGCTACCCTGGCTCACTCAATCAGATCAGGAGTCGAAACTACCTGTGGGAATCCACGAAGAGCTTCTCGCCCGCCACCGCAAGGTGCTCCCGTCGTGGATGGTGCTGTATTACCAGGAGCCGATCGCCCTGGTCGAAGGCGACGGACGACGGGTCACGGACGCCGAAGGCAACGAGTACCTCGACTTCTTTGCGGGCATCCTCACCACGATGACGGGGTACAAGGTTCCAGAGGTGGTGGCGGCGATCAAGGCTCAGGCCGACAAAATGCTTCACACCTCGACGCTCTATTTGATCGAGAATCAAATCGCCCTCGCCGAGAAGATCGCTGAACTGTCCGGCATCCCCGATGCCAAGGTCTTCTTCACCAACTCCGGCACCGAGGCCAACGATGCCGCCCTCATGCTTGCCACCCAATACCGGAAGTCGAATCAGGTCCTGGCCCTTCGAGGGAGCTATCACGGGAAGAGCCACTCGACCGTGGCCATCACCGGCCAGCGCAACTGGTCGTCCACCAGCCTCTACCCCTTCAACGTCACCTACGTCCATGGCGGCTACAAGTTGCGCAGCCCCTTCGGCCACCTGCCCGATGATGAGTTCATCGCCGCCTGCAAGGCCGACCTCGAGAACCTGATCGACGTGGCCACCGCCGGAGATGTGGCCTGCATGATCGTCGAGCCAATCCAGGGCGTCGGTGGATTCGCGACGCCACCGGACGGATTCTTCGGAGCGTTTAAGGAGGTCCTCGATCGACACGGGATCCTTTTCATCTCCGACGAGGTCCAGACCGGATGGGGCCGAACCGGTGAGCATTTCTGGGGTTACCAGTCGCACGGCATCACCCCCGACATCCTGACCTTTGCCAAGGGTCTGGGAAACGGCATGGCGCTGGCCGGAGTTGTCGCTTCGGCTCCGTTGATGGACTCGCTGCCGGCCAACTCGATATCGACGTTTGGCGGCAATCCGATGTCCACCGCAGCCGGCCTGGCCAACCTCGAGTATTTGCTCGAACACGACCTCCAGACCAACGCCTACAAGGTCGGCAACCGTCTCAAGTCCAACCTCGATGAACTTGCCGACCGGACCGAGATCATCGCCGAGGTGCGAGGTAAGGGTCTGATGCTCGGAGTCGAACTCGTGAAACCGGGCGGGCTCGAGCCGGATCCCGCCGCGGCGACGGCGGTGATGGAAGAGGCCAAAAAGGAAGGGTTGCTGATTGGAAAAGGCGGCCTCTATGGCAACACCCTGCGAATCGCCCCGCCGCTCACTCTGACCGAGGCCGAGGCCGACGAAGGCTATGAGAAGCTGTCACGAGCCATCGGCCGGGTGGCCCGCTGACTACGACCAGCCCGCGACCCAGGGTCGTTTTCGCTGCTGTACGACGAAAACAGCCCACAGAGCGAAGGAGGCCTACCCGAGGCCGTTGCGGTCGATCACCTGGCGATACCAGTCAAAGCTGTCCTTGGGGGTGCGGACCTGGCTCTCGTGATCGACGTGGATAAAGCCAAAACGCTGCGAGAACCCTGACAGCCATTCGAGGTTGTCGAGAAGACTCCAATGGAAGTACCCGTCAACCGGGACGCCCTCGTCGATGGCGGTTTCGATGGCCCCGAGGTGGGCACGGAGGTATTCGATTCTTCGAGCATCGTGGATGGCGCCGTCCTCTCCCGGCCCATCCGAATATGACGCCCCGTTCTCGGTGATGTACACAGGGCCCGACCAATACTCCTTGTGGACCCTGTGCAGAAAGTCGGTCAGCCCGTCAGGCGTTACCGGCCACCCGGTCTCGGTAAATCCAGGGGGAGGGTTCGGACCGGAGGCAACCCCGGTGTGTTCGCCCTCCTCCTGTCCTGCCTTGATGACCAGGCTCGTGTAGTAGTTGATTCCGAGGAAGTCGATTGGTGAGGCGATCGTCTCGAGGTCCCCGGGCCTGATCCAGTCAAGATTCTTGATCCGGCCCATCCGGCCATAGGTCGAGACCATGTCCTCCGGATATCCCTGGCCGAATACGGGGTCGAAGAACCACCGGTTGCGATAACCATCGAAGTGCTTCCAAGCGGCAACGTTCTCCGCCGAGAGGCTGGCCGGTCGACATGGCCGGCAGTCGAGGGCGATACCAACCTTCGGGTCCTCCGAATAAGAGCGGAGCACGGCCATGGCCTGACCGTGCGACAGGAGAATGTTGTGTCCCGCCATCAGTCCCGACTGCCAATCCCTGAGCCCGGGGGCAAACACGCCCTCGGCATATCCAAGGATCGCCGCCACCCATGGTTCGTTCTGCGTGATCCAGTGATTCACCCGGTCACCGAGTGCGCTTGCGACCACTTCTGCATACTTGACGAACGCATCGACGGTGGCGCGGGCGCCCCATCCACCCTGGTTCTGTAGTGCCTGGGGAAGGTCCCAATGATGAAGCGTCACCCAGGGTGTGATCCCTGCTTCGAGCACGGCGTCGACCAACCGCTTGTAGAAATCGAGGCCCTTCTGATTGACTGCCCCCGTCCCTTCCGGGAGGACGCGGGTCCAGGCGATCGACATGCGATATGCGTCCAGACCAAGGTCCGCCATCAGAGCCACGTCCTCGGGCCAACGGTGATAGTGGTCGCACGTGAGATCCCCGCGGTCGCGCATCCGGCCCTGGTCCGAGAACGTGTCCCATATCGACTGGCCCTTGCCGTCGATGCGACCACCCTCGATCTGGAAGGCGGACGTCCCAGCACCCCAAACGAACTCTGGCGGAAAACCCATCGTCTCGAATCTTATGGCAGCCCGACCCGTTCGAGATCAAACAACCCGATCGGACCTCCAGCCCGGCCCTACTTCGAGGCCGGCATCACCCAGCAAGCGTGGGCCGGGAAGGACATGGTCACCATATCCCCCACCTTCGGCAGCTCCAACAAGCGCTCATTGAAGAGGTCGGCGTTGATGAGACCGGTTTCCCCTTCGACCCTCACCCGGACGATCGCGCCGAGGAAATTGACCGATTCGACCGTGCCACTCACCTGATTCTCCTCCACGGCCCCAATGTCGAGTTCCTCGGGTCGGATCATCAGTGTCACCTGCTCACCGACCCCCATTTCGACCGGTGAGGTCGTCCGCATCGTGCTGGATCCGCACTTGAGGGTGCCGGCGGACGGATCGATCACCGTACATGGCAGATGGTTGAGCTGGCCCACGAAGGCAGCCACAAACGGTGTCTCCGGGTAGTTATAGACAGCAAAGGGAGGGCCCACCTGCTCGATCCTCCCCCGGCTCATTACCACCACCCGGTCGGAGAGAGCAAGAGCCTCTTCCTGATCGTGGGTTACGTAGATTGTCGTGATGTTGAGCTCTTGTTGGATCCGGCGGATTTCGTATCGAAGCTCGTCGCGGATTTTGGCGTCGAGCGCCGAGAGAGGTTCGTCAAGGAGCAGCACCTTCGGCCGGATGGCCAGCGCCCGGGCCAGGGCAACTCGCTGTTGCTGCCCTCCAGAGAGCTCATGCGGGTATGCACGTCCTTTGTCGGGCAGGTGTATTAGTTCAAGCAGCTGGGCAACCCGCTCGTCACGGGACGACCTTTCTTCTTTGCGCACCTTGAGCCCGAAGGCGACGTTGTCGGCAACCGTCATGTTCGGAAACAATGCGTAGGACTGGAAAACCATGCCGACATCGCGCTGGTTGGGCTTCCTGAAGGTGATGTCCTCGCCCGCCAGGGTGATCCTCCCCTCGGTGGGGATCTCGAACCCGGCGACCATCCTCAGGGTGGTGGTCTTGCCGCATCCAGACGGTCCCAGGAAGGACACGAACTCGCCCGCCGCCACATCGAGGTCGAAGCCTTCAACGGCCACAGCGGTCGAGAACTCCTTGCGAACACCGGTCAGCGTGAGAAAGGCGGTCATCGTGACAGCTGTCGGCGCGGCCGAGTGAGAAAGGCGATGAGGCCCAGCGCCGCCCACGTCAGGGCAAAAGCAACGAGCGCCATTGCCGCCGGCTCGTATACCTTGCTGCGGGTGAGGTTGGCCATGAACGGACCGAACGTGCGCTGAGCCAGGAACAGGGCCACCGTCAGCTCTCCGATGACGATGGCGAAGGTGAGGAGAGCTCCGGATAGCAATGCCACACGCAGGTTAGGAAAGATCACTTTGCGGAGGATCGTGGCCCAGCTCGCTCCCAGACTCTGCGCGGCCTCGGTGAGCGTACGAACGTCCATGGCCCGAAGACCGTTGTCGACCGAGCGGTACATGTAAGGAAAAGAAAGCGCCGCATAGGCGCAGACCAACAGGACCCGCGAGCTGTCATAGGTCCTGGTCAACAGCAGCGGCGGTCTTCCGTACATTCGAATCAGACCGAAGACCAGAACCACTGCCGGAATGACGAAGGGCAACAGGGTGATGAACTCCACCACCGGCCGCAGCCGCGGAAGCCGAAGCGTTACCCAATAGGCAGTAGGCACGATGATCAGCAGGCTGAGGAAGATCGCCGCCACAGCATTCACCACCGACTCGGTGAACGACTCCACGAAGGCAGAGTCGGCAAATAATCGCCGGTAGGCCTCAAAACCGAGCGTGTCCTTTTCCGCCCGCAACGACCAGTAGCCGGTGGCGACGAGAGGGACGAGGAAATAAATAGTACCGGTCAGGACGACAAGCCAAGCGAATGACCGGTTGCGTTTGACCGGGGTCTCCGCTAACGGGGTCTCGGCACCGACCTGGATGGGAGCAGTGGAGATCGTCATCCAAGCCACCTCTCCGAACGCCGCTGCAGAACCGTATAAATCCCGATTGCGATCGCCATGATCGCCACCATGCCCACTGCCACCGCGTAACCCAATCCAGGATTATTTAGGACATCGCCCGAGATCTGCTGTCCGATAAGCAGCGTCGCCAATGGCAACAGCCCTCCCGTGAGGGCATAGGCCGTGGCATGCGCTCCGAAAGCATTCCCGAAGAGGAGAATCATGGTGCCCAGGATCGAGGGCATCAGAACCGGCAGCGCCACCTTGCGCCAGTACTGCCCCGGGGTAGCCCCGAGGTTCTCGGCCGCCTCCCGCCATTCCCCCCTGAGTCCATCGAGACCAGGCAGCATCACCAACACCATCAGGGGGAACTGGAAATAGAGGTACACAAACACCAACCCCCAGAACGAGTACAGGCTGAAGCCAGAACGGTAGAGGTCGACCCCCAACAACTCGAAGGCGGCGGTGACCACTCCAACCCGTCCGAGAGTGAAGATGAAAGCGGCAGCCAGGGGGACGCCGGCGAAGTTAGAGGCGACTCCGGAGAAGGTGGTGAGAGCCGAACGTACCGCTCGAGGCAGCGCACCCAGAGAGACCGCCCAGGCAAGGAGGAATCCGAAGATGCCTCCAACCAAAGCCGTGGTCAGGCTGATCCTCACCGACATCCCGTAGGCGCGCATAACCGTGTCGCTCGTGAGCTGCCCCCAGAACTGGAGGGTGAAGCCCCCGTCCGGGTCCTCCAGGCTCCGGTAGACAAGGATCACGGCGGGCCCGATCAGGAACGCCGCCGAGAACAGAAAGAAGGGCAGGACCCCCAGCCATGAGACCAGGCGAGTGCGTGGGGGGCCCTTTCGCCTGTTGGCTTGGGCGCCCCCCACTGTCACTCGTTCGGCCTCGGTGTCAGCCGCTTCCACTCTCTTCGACCGCTACGCCGACGACCGAGTCCCAACCGGCAACGATGACGGCTTTCGCCGCATCGATTTCGGCGACCGACGGGAAGAAGGCGCCTTCCGTGCTCGGGAGCTGCTCAGCCACCGAAGCGGGAACGGTTCCAGCGTCGGTCATCGCCTGATACCTGATCGGGTGGCAATAGCCCGAGGCCCATCCGAGCTGACCCTCGTCCGAGTAGAGGTACTCCATCCACAGCTTGGCAGCGTTGGGATGGGGGGCATAAGCGCTGATCGCCTGAACGTAGACCCCGGCCAGCCTTCCTTCCGAAGGGATAACCGTTTCGAGGTCCGGGTTGCCGGCGAGGGCGACGTCGTTGGCGATGGAGTTGTAGGTCCAGTCGATCAGGATCGGGGTCTCGCCGATCCCAACCGTGCGGGAGTCGCCATCGATCGGAACGAAATTGCCCGCATCATTGAGCTGCCTGAAGAAGTCGAGCCCAGCTTCGGCAGCGGCTTCACCGGTGGCGCCGGTGGCCAAACCAGCAGCCCACACGGAGAGTATGGCAGCGTTTGACGTCAGGGGATCACCGGACAGCGCCACCTGACCGTTGTACTCGGGCTTCAGTAGATCCGCATATTCCAGGGGAATATTGGGCACCTCGACCGTATTGACCTCAAGCGCCATTACCCCGTAGTAGTCGGCGTACCAGAAGCCATCGGGGTCCTTGAGCTCGGCAGGGATGTCGTCCCAGGTTGCCACCTGATAAGCCTGGATTTGGCCCGCGTCCTTGGCCTGCGGCCCAAAGGCGATCCCGACGTCGACAACGTCCGGGGCTTGCGGCCCGGGGTTGTCCTTGTTGGCGTCGATCGCTTCCAGCTCTTCGGCGCTACCGGCTCCGGGGTCGAGCTCGTTGACGTCAATATCGTATTTGGCCTTGAATGCGTCGATCACTCCCCGGTAGTTGCACCAGTCGTCGGGAAGGGCAATCGTGGTGAGCGTGCCTTCCTCCTGAGCGGCGGCGATCAGGGCGTCCATCTCGCCGCCGGCAGCGGCTGTGGTGGTGGTATCGCCGCCCCCGGCCGTGGTCGTGGTCTCGCCGCCGGCGGCGGCTGTGGTAGTGGTCTCGCCGCCCCCGGCAGCGGTCGTAGTCGTTGCGTCGCCGCCACACGCTGCGATCAGCAACGCGAAAACGGCCAGCAGGATCATTGTTCTTTTCAAGTCGGTGCCTCCTTAAGAGCACTTCGTGCCGATGCGCAAGTTAACGCTCCCGCTGTATCCGTGCGGTTTCGGCGGGGTTTCTTGTAGACATCCTTTTGGTGCCCTGAGGCTCCACTTTCGGGTTCGCGGGCCCAGCGTGCTAGACCTTGTCCATAGCTGAGTTCACCCACTGGCGACCACATCCCTGGCACGGCCTCGCGGCCGGGCCCGAGCCGCCCTCGGTCGTAACCGCGTACATCGAGATCACGCCCTTCGACGT
>CAZPIZ010000045.1:0-3663 GCA_964586615.1 uncultured Acidimicrobiaceae bacterium
ATCGGCAAGGGCGAGGACTACCGCTATCGGGCGATGCGGGAAAAGTACGGCGACAGGTTCTTCTGGGTCAGCCTTGGCACGGTCTTTGGCTTGCAGGGGGTGCTGATGTGGATTGTTTCCCTCCCTGTCCAGACCGCCGTCTCCCGATCTGGGGCAACGGGTGTCCTTGGATGGTTCACAATCGCCGGCACCGCTCTATGGGCGATCGGGGTGTTCTTCGAAACCACCGGTGATCTCCAGCTGGCTCGCTTCAAGGCCGACCCCGACAACAAGGGCAAGGTCATGGGCAGAGGCCTTTGGCGCTACACCCGGCATCCCAACTACTTCGGCGACTTCTGTGTCTGGTGGGGGCTGTTTCTGATCGCCCTCGAAGCCGGACATTGGTGGACGATCGTCGGACCGATGGTGATGACCGCCCTGTTGATCAAGTACTCAGGTGCCGGGCTGCTCGAGAAGACCATCACCGATCGCCGACCTGGCTACGAGGAATACACCCAGCGAACCAACGCCTTCTTCCCGGGACCACCCCAGCGGTAGGAGTTCGAGGTTCGAGGTTCGAAGTTCTGAGACTTGAGACTGGCGTCTTCCGTCTTCCGCGTTCCGGCCAGGTAGTACCTTTCGGACCGTGTTTATGGATGCTGCCTTATACCGCGACGGGAAGCGGCTGCCGGGACCCTTTGTCCTCGACGGGGCCCGCCATCATTGTGACGATCCCAACACCTTCTGCTGGATAGGGCTGTACGAGCCGACCGAGGAAGAGCTCGAGGCAGTCACCAAGGAGTTCGATCTCCACGAATTGGCGGTGGAGGACGCCATTCACGCCCACCAGCGGCCCAAGCTCGACGTCTACGACAACACCCTCTTCGTGGTCCTGAAACCGGCCCGCTATGTAGACCCGGTTGAAGTGGTCGACTTCGGCGAGATCTTGCTCTTTGTCGACGAACGCTTTCTGGTTGCGGTCCGCCATGGCGAGGCCTCCCGACTGGTGGAGGTGCGAAAGGCGTTGGAAGACCAGCCCGAAGAGCTCCGCCTCGGCTCGAGCGCCGTGCTCTTGGCGATCCTCGACCAGGTAGTCGACGACTACGCATCGGTTCTGGACGGGCTGGAGGGTGACATACGGGAGCTGGAGGATCAGGTGTTCTCGACAACCGGATCCACCCCGACCGAACGGATTTACAAGTTGAAGCGGGAAGTCCTCCAGTTTCATCAGGCCACGGCACCCCTGGTGGAACCGATCCTTCGCCTGGCAAATGGCAGCTTTCCGGCCATCAACCCCGATCTTCGGGAGTACTTCAATGACATCCATGACCATCTCGTCCGGGTGGTTGACAAGATCACGGGCTTTCGCGATCTGCTCACGTCGATTCTCGAGGCCAACCTCATCCAGGTCAGCGTCCGTCAGAACAACGACATGCGGAAGATCTCGTCCTGGGTGGCGATCGCCGCGGTCCCTACCATGCTGGCCGGGATTTGGGGGATGAATTTCGTCCATATGCCCGAGATCGATGAGGTTTGGGGGTACCCGGCCGTGTTGGCTCTTATGGTTCTGGCCTGCACGGTGCTCTATCGCAATTTCAAGAAGTCGGGTTGGCTATGACGGGTAGGAAGAAATGAACAAGCAGGCCGAGTATGTGCTTCGCACGGTGGAAGAACGCGGGATCCGCTTCATACGACTGTGGTTCACCGATGTGCAGGGCTTCCTCAAATCGGTCTCGATCAGCCCGGCCGAATTGGAAGTGGCCTTCGAGGAGGGAATGACTTTCGACGGCTCCGCCATCGACGGATACGCCCGGGTCCAGGAAGCCGACATGCTGGCGCGGCCCGACCCGACCACCTTTCAGATCCTCCCATGGCGGCCGGACGAGCAAGTATCGCGGATGTTCTGCGACATCGTCACCCCCGACGGCGCTCCTTTCGAAGGAGACCCTCGTGGGGTCCTCAAGCGCAACCTGGACGCAGCCGCCGAGCTCGGCTACACGTTCTACGTAGCTCCTGAACTCGAGTTCTTTTATTTCGCAGATTCCGGCCCGAAGCCAAAGGTGCTCGATCGCGGCGGCTATTTCGATCTGACTCCGCTTGACGGTGCCCAGGAGTACCGCCGCAAGACCATCAACGCTCTCGAGTTGATGGGGATCCCGGTCGAGCATTCGCATCACGAAGTAGCCCCGAGTCAGCACGAGATCATCGTCCGCTACACCGACGCCCTGACGATGGCCGACAACATCATGACGTTCCGGCTCACCGTGAAGGAGGTGGCGATGGAGCACGGCATCTACGCAACTTTCATGCCCAAGCCACTAGAGGCTCATGACGGTTCGGGGATGCACCTGCACCTTTCACTGTTCGAAGGCGACCGCAACGCTTTCGCCGAGCCGGGATCCAGCAACGGGCTCTCTAAGGTCGGTCAGCAGTTCGTGGCCGGCCTTTTGACTCATGCCGCCGAGATCACGGCCGTCACCAACCAGTGGGTCAACTCGTACAAACGACTTGTCTCCGGTTTTGATGCCCCCATCTGGATCTCGTGGGCCCGGAATAACCAGTCGGCGCTGGTACGGGTGCCTCTGGCCAAGAGAGGCAAGGCATCCAGCGTCCGAGTCGAATACCGCTCGCCCGACGCGGCCGCCAACCCCTACCTTGCGCTGTCGGTCGTGCTGGCGGCGGGCCTGTCCGGGATCCGGAACGGTTACGACCTACCACCCGAGGTGGTCGACAACGTGCACGAGCTGACCCCGGCCGAGCGGCAGGCAGCCGGAATCTCCCGCCTCCCCGAAACCCTGGCCGAGGCGCTCGAAGTGATGGAGCGGTCGGAGCTGGTGGCCGAGGCGCTGGGCGAGCATGTCTTTTCGTGGTTCCTGCGCAACAAGCGGAAAGAGTGGGATCGCTATCAGCACCACGTCAGCCGCTTCGAGCTCGAAACCTATCTCCCGGTCCTCTGACGTCACGGGCTCTTGACGATGGAGATGGCAGTCTTTCCCACCGACCACTCAGATGAATTGGGCTCGGCCCTGCGTGCGGTGGGGGTCACAATCCTGCCGATGGCCGAGATCGGTCCCGAATTGCCGAGCGAGGCGGGAGCGTTGATTGTGGAACTGGGTGAGGAGCCCCTGAGGCGGCTCCGGCAGCTGGAGACACTTTCGAGCGAGTCGGCGGTCCCGGTCTTGGTGGTCATCTCCCCCGACCAGCTCCCGCTGCTCGACACTGCCGTGGGGGTCACCGACTTTGTCATGACCCCGCTCGGGGCAGTCGAGCTGAGGCTCAGATTGCGACGGCTGACTCGCGCCGCCGGGACCGACGAGATTCATCATTTCAAGGACCTCGAGCTCAACTTGCTCACGTATCAGGCAACGTTGGGCAGCCGTCCCCTCGACCTCACGTATATGGAGTACGAGTTGCTCCGCTTCTTCGTGGAGCATCAAGGCCGGGTATGGACCCGCGAACAGCTTCTATCGAAGGTCTGGGGATACGAGTACTACGGAGGCGCCCGTACGGTCGACGTTCATGTCCGCCGGCTCCGGGCAAAGCTCGGTGAAGAACGAGCGTCGTGGATAACGACGGTCAGGTCGGTGGGTTACAGGTTCGGGTGAGTCACGGTTTGAGGTTCCTCGAACCCTCTGAGAAGCCCTAACCGAACGAGATCCCCTGTGCCAGGGGCAGATCGTCACC
>CAZPIZ010000045.1:3763-11098 GCA_964586615.1 uncultured Acidimicrobiaceae bacterium
CCTCTGAGAAGCCCTAACCGAACGAGATCCCCTGTGCCAGGGGCAGATCGTCACCCCAGTTGATCGTGGTCGTTTGCCGGCGCATGTAGAGCTTCCACGAGTCGGAACCGGCCTCTCGTCCTCCACCGGTCTCTTTCTCACCGCCAAAGGCACCACCGATCTCGGCACCCGACGTGCCGATGTTGACGTTGGCGATGCCACAATCCGAACCGACCGTCGACAGAAAGCGCTCGGCCGAACGGAGTGACTCGGTGAATATTGCCGATGACAGACCCTGGGGAACACCGTTGTGGACCGCGATGGCTTCATCGAGATCTGCAACTTCCATCACATAGAGGACCGGGGCGAAGGTCTCCTTCTGAACGATCGGAGCATCCGATCCGATCCGGACGATGGTCGGTTCAACGAAATTGCCGGGCCGCTCGATCACACTTCCGCCATAGACGACGGCTCCACCCTGCTCGCGGGCGGTCGACAGAGCGCTCATCATGTCCTTGACGGCACCCGGGGTTACCAGTGGACCCATCAGAGTCCCGCTCTCCAGGGGATCGCCGATCGGAACCTGGCGATAGGCCTCGATCAGCCGATCGACCAGCTTGTCAGCGATGGCCTCGTGGACGATGAGACGCCGGAGGGAAGTACACCGCTGTCCAGCGGTCCCCACCGCCGCGAAGAGCACTGCCCTAACGGCTAGTTCGAGATTGGCATCATCCATGACGATGATCGCGTTGTTGCCGCCGAGCTCGAGGATCGAACGCCCGAACCGGCCGGCCACAGCTTCGGCCACCTTCCTGCCCACCCCGGTGGAGCCCGTGGCGGAGATCAGTGGCAGGCGAGGATCGCGGAGCATGCGGTCGCCAACCACAGATCCGCGTCCGACCACAAGATTGAACACTCCCTCGAAACCAGAACCTGCCATCACGTCCTGGGCGATCCTGGTGACGGCTACGGCCGTCAAAGGAGTCTCGGATGAGGGTTTCCAAACAACGCTGTCCCCGCACACCGCCGCGATCGCTGAGTTCCACGACCACACCGCCACCGGGAAGTTGAAGGCGCTTATCACTCCCGCCGGACCCAGCGGATGCCACTGCTCGTACATCCGGTGGAGGGGACGCTCGGACACCATCGACAGTCCGTAGAGCTGACGGGACAGACCCACGGCGAAATCGCAGATGTCGATCATCTCCTGGACTTCGCCCTCGCCCTCGGCCCGAATCTTGCCCACCTCCAGGCTGACCAATGCGCCCAGTTGCTGCTTCTTCTCCCTCAGGGCGTGGCCCAACAGACGCACGTACTCGCCACGCTTGGGAGCCGGCAATGTTCGCCAGGTTTCGAAGGCCTTGACCGAACTCTCGACGACCTTGTCGTAGTCGGCCTCGGACGCCTGGGTGACGGTGGCGAGAAGTTCACCGTTGGCCGGGTTGGTGACAGGGAGGTCACCGCCGGTCCCCTCGAGCCACTCCCCGGCGAAGACCCCTGAGTTCTTGTCGCTCAATCCGAGAGAGCTGAATATCTGCTGCTTGTTCATCATCGATCCTCTGCTCTAGCGGGCGACGACCGCTTCGATCTCAATCTTGAATTCGGAGCGCGGGAGGGCGGCCACCTGAAACGTCGAGCGGGCCGGCGGTTCGGACTCGAAGTAGCTGCCATAGGCCTCGTTGACCCGTCCGAAATCGGCGATGTCGGTGAGAAACAGGGTGGTCTTGACGACATCGGGATATCCCAAACCAAGATCCTTCAGGATCGAACCGATGTTGTCCATGATCAGCCTGGTCTGATCGACTACATCAGTAGGGGTGGCACCACCACTTCGGTCGAGAGCCACCTGCCCCGATATGAAGACGAAGCCGTTGGCCTCGGTGGCGACGGAATAGGGGGCCAGAGGCTGAGGAGCGTTGGAGAGAGTTGGAATGTGCTTGGGCACTGAAGCTCCTTAGGACGCAGCGAAACCGGTTGCACTGGTGGGGTTGTGCCCCACGTATGACATTAGGTTTCGATCAGGTCGTCAGGAAAAGCTGTTGCCGCAACCGCAGGAGCGGGTGGTGTTGGGGTTCTCGATGGCGAAACCAGCCCCCATCAGCCCCTCCTTGTAGTCGAGGGTCGAACCACGCAAGCGCTCGGCCGACTCCGGGTCGACTACGACCTTGACCCGTCCGAACTCGGTGATGATGTCCTCGCTGTCGACCTCGGCATCGAAAAACATCTCGTAGGAGAAACCGGAGCAGCCACCGGGCCGTACCGCTACGCGTAAGGCCAGGCCGGGCTCGCCCTCGGCGTCGATAAGTTGGGCCACCTTGGTGCTGGCGGTCTCGGTCAGCTCCACCACAGGAGTGGGACGAGATGACTTGATGGAGAGAGTCTGAGTCATTACGGACAGTGTAACCCCTGGCGGGCCTGTAGCTATTCCCAGATGTCAGACGCCAGATGTCAGATCCCAGACGCCAGGCACTCCCCGAAGGAATGCCCATCAGCGGGGGCGGGTTACCCTTTACATATGCCCAAAATTGATGATATCTACCAGGCTCTACGCGGTGTCATCGATCCCGAGTTGGGCGGAAACCTGGTCGATCTGGGAATGGTTGGGTCGGTCGACATCGACCCCGAAGGCACCGTCTCGATCGGCTTAGCCCTGACAATCGCCGAGTGCCCCATGCGCAACCACCTCGAAGGCGAAACGTCCCGGCGCATCGCTGCCTTGCCCGGCGTGAAAGAGGTGGTCGTCCGAACAACCGCCATGACCAAGGAACAACGGGCCGGTCTGATGACAACGGCCCGTCTCCGGGCCCGCGAGAACGCGACGCAGACCAAGGTCCACCCCACCACCAGGGTGGTGGCGGTCAGCTCTGGAAAAGGCGGCGTTGGTAAATCGACGGTGAGCGTGAACCTGGCGGTGGCCCTGGCGGATCAGGGATTCCGGGTCGGTCTCCTCGACGCCGACATCTGGGGCTTTTCTATTCCGCGGATGCTGGGGGTCGAGGGCCGTCTCCAGGCCGACGACGACACCAAGCTGATCATCCCGATCGAGGTCGGCGGTATCAAACTGGTCTCAACCGGTCTCATCATCGATTCGGAAGAAACCGCTCTGATGTGGCGGGGATTGATGCTGTCCAAGGCTCTGGAACAGTTTCTCAACCAGGTGCAGTGGGGTGATCTCGACTACCTGGTCATCGACATGCCGCCCGGAACCGGCGACATTCAGATGGCACTTTCACGGCTGCTTCCCCAGGCAGAGATGGTGGTCGTGACCACCCCGCAGAAAGCCGCTCAGAAGGTTGCGATTCGGGTCGCAGACATGGCCCGGCGTTCGCATATGCCGCTGGTAGGCGTGATCGAGAACATGTCGTCCTTCACCTGCGAGCACGGCGTCGAGTACTCGTTGTTCGGTGAGGGCGGTGGAGATGAACTCGCCGCTTCGCTGAGCCTGCCGCTGCTGGCCCGCGTGCCTTTGGATCCCGCCGTCGTCTCCGGCGGAGACGAGGGTGCCCCGGTGACCCGTCATCGACCGGACTCGCCGGCCGCGGCGGCATTCCAGGCGGCGGCCGGGCGTCTGGTCGAGCTGCTTCCACCCGTCGACGTCGAGAACTGCACCGGCCGGATAGCCAAGCTCCTCGAACAGTTGGCAGCATCGGGCCAGGGCGATCCCGCAGTGGCCACCGGTTAGCCGATTTATCCACACACGTGACTAGTCAGTAGGCGCTTAATAGAAACAGGGCGTGGTTACAGGCCACTTTTGTCCGATGATGTACGGGAACGTGCCCGGGACAGGTAGGGGATAGCTGGGAGGCTTTCGGCTGCTTCGGGGTTCCGGCTCCCCCAACGGGACCCCGACCAAACACGAGGGCCTGTATTCCCCCACAGGCCCTCGTGGTTATTAGGTGAATGTTGAGTGGTGGGTGGTGGATGGTGGATGTTGGCGAGGGACGACGCCGCCATCTTCCAGTCGAATAGCGCCATCTTCTTCGAGCTTGCGCAGGTGGGCCGTGACCGATCGGGCTGCGAGCGGGTGCAATGACCGATCGACCTCCCTGTAGACCGTCTCCACGATGGCATCGACATCCATCGCACCTCCTCTGATGGCATCGAGAATCTCCCGTTCTCGCTGCATCCGATGGGCGATGTACCACGAGATCACCTCTTGGGGATGGTCCATCTCCTCGCCGTGGCCTGGATAGAGCCGCTCCAGTTCGATTTTCTGAAGACGCTCCAGGGACCGCACATAGGGACCCATGTCATCGACCATCACCGTCGATCCACCCATGATGTGGTCGCCGGTAAACAAGATCCGCCCGGTCAGAAAACAGAGATGATCGTCACTGTGGCCCGGTGTGTGGATGACCTGGAGAGCGACCTCGCCCACAGAAACGATCGATCCTTCCGACAGTCGTAGATCGGGATCGAAGTCCGGTCCGGAGGCATGACCATACGCCGGCACCCCCAACTGTCGGGCCAAAGGGTTGGCCAACGGGGCGTGGTCGCTGTGGGTGTGCGTCACCAACACGGCTCCAACCTGGCGCTTTCCCACTGCGGCGACGATGGCTTCGAGATGTGGGTCCCCGACTGGACCGGGGTCGATCACAACTACCTCCCCTGCCGACTCCAGAAGCCAGGTGTTGGTGCCGGGCCCGGTAAAGGGCCCGGGGTTGGGTGCCAGAACGCGCTGGATTCGCATGCTCACCAGGGGAGGTCGACCGGCACGATCGAGCCGTCGGAGGCGACAGTTGGGCTGACTGGATCGATCCGCGCCTTCCCGGTCGCCTCCAATGCCTCCTCAACGGTCCTGAACCTCGCCAGCCAACGGAGATGGGCCAGAGTGGGCAGAACCATCGGCCATTGCTGGGCCTGATGGGCGCCGAGGGCGGCGGCCGGAGTGATGTAAGAGGCCTCCTCGAGCTCGTCGGCGGCCAGCGTCACAGGCAGAACCCCGCCAAGAGGAGCCAGGAAGAACCGGGTGTCGAATCTGCGGGGATAGATCGTCGGCGTCACCCAACGGGAGACGAAGGCCAGGGAGTCGATTTCGACGGTGATGCCCACCTCCTCGGCCAACTCCCTCACGGCTGCCCGTCGGAAGGCAACGTCGGACAGGCGATCCCCTTCTCCGTAGTCGCTTGGATCGACCACTCCTCCGGGGAATACCCACACGCCGCCGAACATCCCCCGCGGGGGTCGGCGCACCATCAAGACCTTGATGCCGCCGGGTCGCGGTGTGGCCAAGAGAATCGTCGCGGCCGGAACCGGCACCACCGAGTCAGCTTGGGCGGGGGGCATGGTGCTTTTCCCCTTGTTCGACAAGACCACGCCCAAACCATCGAATCAGCTGGCCGTTGGATCAGCTGGCCCTTTGTTTAGCTGGCGGCTGAGACTTCCCGCCGCTCCATCTCGGTCAGACCACCCCAGATGCCAAAGGGCTCTCTGATCCCGATCGCGTACTCTGCGCAGGGCTGGCGTACCGGGCAGACCTGACAGATCGCCTTGGCACGCTCTTCGCGACGTTCGCGTTCGTCTTTGCGTTCGAAGGTCGACGGGGGGAAGAAGAGATGGGCGTGATTGCCCCGGCACAGAGCTTTCAACTGCCAATCGTCCGACAACCTCACAGATGCTCCCTTCCTGACCTCGGGTGCGTCGGAACCTAATTACGGTTGCCAGGATCCGCCAGGGAAATTCTGGAAGGGATAAGCTCAATTTTCGCGACCTGGCTCCACCTCTACCCGCCATCCTTGAACCGCCATGACCACGATCTCGGTTCCGGTGCGAATGCCCGACTCCCGGTGAGCGGTGGCCGGCCACCGGGCGCCTTCCACCTCGACCACCCCATCGGGGGCGAAGTCGGTGATGGCCCGCCCCATCTTGCCCACAAGGCCCTCCCGCCCGATCGTTTGCGTCGAAAACCGGGCCCGTCCCATCGTCGGAATAGCCAACAGGTAGAAGAAGAGGACCGCCAGCACCGAGAAGACCACCCCGGCGACACCGGATCGGACCTGTGGTGCGCCGGCACTGAAGCTGAAACCGGACCAGGTGAGAAGACCGCCACCTAGGACGTTCAGCCCCAGGATCCCGCCCTTCTGATAGCTCACCGTGAGAAACCACATCGCCACCAGGGAGGCGACCACCGCCCACCAGTTGATTGGCAGAACCGATAGACCAAAAGATGCCAGAAACAGCGACAGCGCCGCCGCCGCCGCCGCCAGACCAGGACCGACTGCGTAGTACTCAAAGCCAGCAACGGTGAGTCCCACCACCAGAAAGAAGAACGTCGCCTCCGGCCGAGCTGCCAGATGAAGAAATCGGTGCAGCAAACCGGGCTGAGTGAAACTGGTCGGGATGGTCGTGATGCCATTCCCTGCCTCTACCTCCATGATCGTGGAGACGGTCCGCTCCTGACCCTCGACGGTGAAAGTCTCGCCGTCGAGATCCTGGATCAGCTGCCTGATCGATGGGGCCAGCCGACCGACCAGCTCACGATCCACAGAATCGACCGTCAACGGGAACTCCAACTCCTCAGGCGGTGGGAAAAGGTTCTGGGTGGTGCCGGCGATGGCCGGGTCCCAGTTCTCGATGCGGGTCCCGGGTGCAGCCGCCACGTTCATAGCTGAACTCAGCAACTGGGCGGCACCGCCACCGGCGGTGGCCGGAGCCGGACCGAGCCACAGCACCAGCGGGAGCGGCGGATTGGACAGAAGACCGGCTGTTTCCTCCAGGAGTTCGATGCTGCCGATGGCCCCGGGAGAGTTGAGTTGGACGATGGCCACCTCCCGGCCTTTGGCGGCGGCATCCTCGATGGCATCGATCAGGAAACGGAGCGTGCCGTCATCGAGCAATCCACCGACCTCGATCACTTCGACCTGATGATTGTCGGCTTGGACCGAGCTGGCCATCAAGGCCAATCCAAGAATGGAAAGCAACAGGATCGGGAGACGACGCACAAGTCGATGGTAAGTGCCGCCGGGGCCCTTCCAGCCAGGCGCCGAATCGACTACGAAAACGCCAGGGCTTTGCGCATCTCCTGGGCCGTGAAAGGCTTGACTAGCGATCGATCGGCTCCCGACCTCTTGGCGATGAATCGGTCGGCCGTGCGATCGAGAAGAAGGATCAGAGGTGCGGTCGGCAGGTCACCCATCGACATCGCCTCACGAAGACGCCTGATCACAGCCATGCCGCCCATGCTTCCAACCTGCATATCGACCACAACTACGGTCGGCGGATGCTTGACAGCGGCTTCTACGACGACCTGCGGGTCGGCGTGATGAATCGACCAATCCGACGAGGGCAGCGCCGCCGCAACGTCGTTTCGCACCCACAGGGCATCGGCGACCAGGAGCAACTGCATACGCGGAGAAT
>CAZPIZ010000046.1:0-11069 GCA_964586615.1 uncultured Acidimicrobiaceae bacterium
AGGCTTGTGGCTACAAAGCCGCTCGGGACCCCTTAGCCTGTCGGGCCGTGAGCTTTATCGTTACATGTAGAGGTGTCAGAGGTTCGGTCCCGGTCAGCGGTCCCCAGTACCAGCGTTACGGCGGCGCCACCACATGCTTCGAGGTCGACCTCGAGGACAATCCCGGGATCTACGAAGGGCACCGGCTCCTCATCGACGCCGGCACCGGTGCCCTCTCGATCAACTCCGAGCCCTTTACAGGTCCGCGCCATTTCACGATCCTGCTGACCCATCTCCACTGGGACCACACCCTGGCCCTGCCCTTCTTCGCCCCGCTCTACCAGCCTCAGAATCAATTCGATTTCTTTGGTCACAGAGCCGATGGCCAATTAGCCGGGGAGATGAGCATCGATGACGCGATAGAGGCAGTGATGCAGCCGCCCTGGTTCCCGGTTTCGTTCAGGTCGGCACCGGCCGAGAAGCGCTTCCACCATCTGGAAGGCGAGCCGTTCACGATCGAGGATATTTCGGTGAGCTACGCCCGCCTCTACCACCCGCAGGGAGTCACCGGGTACCGGCTCGAGAGAGACGGAGCGGTCCTGGTGGTCGCCACCGATGTCGAGCACGGTGATGCGGACAGCGATCAAGCGGTCAGAGAGCTTGCCCGGGACGCCGACGTTTTGATCTACGACGCCCAGTATCACCCCCAGGAGTATCAGGACGGCAAGATCGGATGGGGCCACAGCACCTGGCAGGCGGCCGTCGACCTGGCCCGTCAGGCCTCAGTGGAGCGTTTGGTCTTGACGAGCCATGATCCAGCAAGGGCCGACGAGGAGGTCGACGCCATCGTGGCTCAAGCCCGAGAACAGTTCCCCGACACCGAAGCCGCCGCCGAGGGCATGAAATTCGAGGTCGGATAGGGTCACCGAGCCGAAGGGGCTCGCCACGACACCTTCTGGCGCGGACCATCGACACCAGGAGAGCAGAACCCCGCGCCAGAACCTTCGGTCAGCCGCCGCTGGCCAGGACCCGCGAGGCCTCACCAAAGACGGAGGCGATGGTCGGAAAGACCCCGACCACGACGGTAAGGAGTCCGGCGATGGCCAGGGCCAAGCGAAGCGAGCCGGCAGGAACCGCTTCCCGATCGCCCAGGGCGGTGACCGGAGCCGGGTCCAGCCAGATGGCCTTGATCACCCGGGCGTAGTAGTAGAAAGCGATGACGGTATTGACGGCCGCGATCACCGCCAGAACGACGGTGGCGGTACCACCGGCGATCATGACCGACCTGAACATCACGAACTTGGCAAACCATCCAGCCAACGGAGGGATCCCGGCCAGCGAGAAGAAGAACACCGCTGCCAGCACCCCCAGCTTGGGGTCGTAGGACCCGAGCCCTGCCCACCCGCTGATATCCCCGGTCCCGGTCCTTCGAGCACCGGCGATCACGACTGCGAAAGCACCCAGGTTCATCACCGCGAATATGACGAGGTAGACCACCGTGGCCGAAAAGGCGTCGGTCAGGTCGGTTCCGGCCACTCCGGCCGCGGCAAAAGGAACCAGCATGAACCCGGCCTGAGCAATCGACGAATACGCAAGCAGGCGAACGATGTTGGTCTGACGCAGGGCCGATAGGTTGCCGACGATCATCGAGGCAGCAGCCATGAGCCACAAGGCAGGCGCCCACACGGCCGAGGCTCCGGGAACTGCCTGGTACATCACGATCAACATGGCGACGAACCCGGCAGCCTTGGAGTTGACCGACAGGTAGGCCGTGACCGGAGTCGGCGCGCCCTCGTAGGTGTCCGGAGCCCATGAGTGGAACGGCACCGCCGACACCTTGAACCCGAAACCGGCCAGCATCAGGATGATCGCCAAGCCGAGGGCAGGTTCGGATGCCAGGCCCGGATCGGCAACCGCCGCCCTGATGTCATCGAAGGAAACCGATCCGGTCAAGCCGTAGACGAGCGACATGCCGTATAGGAGCAGGGCAGCCGACAAAACCCCGATGATGTAGTACTTCAAGGCGGCTTCGTTGGACTTGACGTCCCCCTTGCGCCAGCCGGCCAAGAGGAACAAAGGGGCCGTGGTCAGTTCAAGACCGATGAACAGCACGATCAGGTCTCGCGACGACGCCATGACCATCGACCCGAGAAGAGAACACAGGATCAAGAAGTAGTACTCACCCTGGTAAAAGCGATCGCCCTCGATGTAGGACACGGACATCAGAAGCACTAGATAGGCCGAGATCACAAACAGCGCCTTGAGCACCAGGGCAAAGGTGTCGACGGTGAACGACCCGTCGAACATCGATCGGGTGCTCCCGTCGACGGCCATGATCAGAAGAGGGATCGCCGCCATCGACACACCGAACACCGCCACCACGGCCGTGATGAATTTCAAGGGACGTGGCAGCAGCAGGTCCAGGGCCAGCACCCCGAGGATGGTGACGACCACCACCAGCTCGGGGGCGAGGGCGAGATAGTCGATCTCAAATCCCACCGATCAGCCTCCGAACACTCTTGTCAGGACGGCAGTGGTGTCTGTTGCGAAGGTTCCCGAGACCAGATTGACCACCGCGTCGGTGGTAGCTCCG
Organism: uncultured Acidimicrobiaceae bacterium; assembly: GCA_964586615.1. Lineage (GTDB taxonomy): Bacteria > Actinomycetota > Acidimicrobiia > Spongiisociales > ZC4RG35 > DATEEG01. Next base: position 2,573 of record CAZPIZ010000046.1, read on the forward strand.
AAGATGATCTTCGGAAACACACCGATGGCGACGATGAGGATGATCAGCGGCACCCATGCCGCCAGTTCGAAGCGATCGGCATCGTGAAACTGATGCCCCTCCCATTCCGAGCTCGGCTCCCCGAGATTGACCTTCTGCAGCATCCACAACATGTAGCCGGCGGTCAGCACGGTGCCGATGGCGCCCAGCACCATGGCCGTCCGGAAAAGCGTCAGCGGAAGGCCCTCAGCAGGGTTGTAGGCGCCCAGCAGGGACATGAACTCACCCCAGAAGCCGGCCAGACCGGGCAGGCCCAAAGAGGCGAAGGCAGTGAAGGCGAGGATGCTGCCGAGGATCGGCATGAGCTTCAGGTTGCCGCCCAGGCGTGCCATCTCTCTCGTGTGATAGCGGTGGGACATCGACCCGGCCACAAAGAAGAGCAAGCCGGTTATCAGACCATGCGCCACCATCCCGATGATCGAGGCGTTGATGCCGATGTCGGTGAGGGTGGAGATCCCGAGCATGACGAAGCCCATGTGCCCGACCGACGAAAACGCGATGAGCCGTTTCAAGTCGGTCTGAGCCAGACACGCCAACGAGCCATAGATGATGCCGATAACCGCAAGCACGGCGATGGTCGGCGCCCACTCATGAGCGGCCTCGGGGAGGATTGGCAAGGCGATGCGGATGAACCCGTAGGAGCCGAGTTTCAGCATGACCGCCGCCAACAACACTGAACCGACCGTAGGAGCAGCGGTGTGGGCATCCGGCAACCAGGTGTGCAACGGCCACATCGGAACCTTGACCGCAAATCCCAGGAACATGGCTCCAAAGACAAGCCATCCAAAGCGTCCGGCGAACACCTCTGGGGTGTTGGCGGCAACCCTCATGAGTTCGGGGATGTCAAAGGTTCGCTCCCCCGCTAGACCCGAGCGGAAGTACACCGCCAGGAACCCGAGAAGCATGAAAGCCGAACCAAACAGCGTGAAGAGGAAGAACTTGATGGCGGCATAGAGCCGGGTCTCGGTCTCCCTCGAGAATCCTGGGATCTTGCGGACGGTCTTGTCTCCCCATATGCCGATCATGAAGTACATCGGAAGCAGAACAATCTCGAAGAAAATGAAGAAGAGCACTAGATCGAGGGCGACAAAGGTGCCGTTCATCCCGGTGGCAAGGATCAACATGAAGATCAGGAAGGCCTTGGGATTGCGGGGCTCTTCCCAGTGGTTCCACGAATAGATCACCGACAGAACCACCATGAATGTGGAAAGGACCAGGAGGGGGAGGCTGATCCCGTCTATTCCGACGTGGTAGTTGGCGTTGATCGCACTGATCCAGGAATGACTGACCTCAAACTGATACTCGGAGGCCCGCCCATAGTCGAAGTTGACGGCGATCATCAGGGACAGCAAGAAGGTGACGACAGTCACCAAGGCTCCCAGCCGCTTGACCGCGGTCTCGTTGGACCTGGGGATGGCAGCCATCACCAGGGCTCCGAGGACGGGGAGGAACACCACCAGGGTGAGCCCCCAATCGTTCAACAGTTCCATCGGTATCAGTCCCTCTCCTATCGGAAAACAACGATTGCCATCACCAACGCCAACGCACCAACCACAACGCCGGCTGCGTAGTGCTGGACCCTTCCGCTTTGTAGGCGGCGCAGTGCCGAGCCGGCGGAGTCCGCAGCCGCGGTAATAGCCCCGATCAGGCCGTCGATGCCGCTCTGGTCGAGTCTTTTGTAGACGAACCTCGACAGAACCATGGTCACGGCCGACACACCGTTGACGATTCCGTCGATCACGTAGGTGTTGATCCAGTTGACGCCGCGGGCGATGGGGCCCTTGATCGGTTGGACGATCCCGTACCAATAGAGGTCGTCAAGGAAGTACTTGCGTCTCAGGATCGGATAAAGAAGAGGGATCTGGAAACGGTCCCGTTCGGCCTGGGTACGCCGATCGGGATAGAAGACGAAGTAAGCCAGAACGATCCCGAGAACGGCCGCGATCAAGCCTGGAATGAGGGCTGCCATATCGAATGAAGTCGCGGCTTCCTCGGCTTGGAACACCGCCCGCTCCTCCACCCAGTGATGGAAGCCGGTGTAGATGCCAGGGATGTTCACCCACCCGGCGGCCATGGCTCCGATGGCCAGGATGACAAGGGGGATGGTCATCACCTTGGGCGACTCGTGGGGATGGCCATGACCGAGATAGGTCCCGTGGAAGGTGAGGAAGATCATGCGGAAAGTGTAAAAAGCGGTGATCATTGCCGCCGCTGCACCCAGCCAGAACACGGTGTCGGCTTGGGCGTGGTGGAACGTGGCAAGGATCTCGTCCTTCGAGAAGAAACCTGCCAGTGGAGGTATGCCCGAAAGGGCCAGCGCCCCGATCAGCATGGTCCGGTAGGTAACCGGCATGTGTTTCTTGAGGCCTCCCATGTCCGACATGTTGTTGGAATGGACGGCGTGGATCACCGAACCGGCCCCGAGGAAGAGCAACGCCTTGAAGAAGGCATGGGTCCAGAGATGAAAGAGACCGGCCGCGTAACCGCCGGCCCCGAGAGCGGCGACCATGTAACCGAGCTGGCTGACCGTCGAGTAGGCCAAGACCTTCTTTATGTCGTCCTGAACGAGAGCGATCAAACCGGTTGCAAACAACGTGATCGCCCCGATCCACATGATCCAGGTGCGGGCTCCAATTGCCATCTCCTCGTAAAAAGGAAACAGCCGGGCGATGAGATAAACACCGGCTGTGACCATCGTCGCGGCGTGCATCAAGGCAGAAACCGGAGTAGGGCCGGCCATGGCGTCGGGCAACCACACGTGGAGTGGGAACTGGGCACTCTTGCCCATGGCTCCGAAGAAGATCAGCAAACCGGCCACGACGGCCACGGCCCCGAGTGCTGCGAGGCCGGCCCGGGCGGCTTGGAGGATCTCGGTGAAACGAAAGGTCCCAACCGTCAGCCCGAGGATGATGGCCCCGATGGTCAAACCGACATCGGCGACCCGGTTGACGTAGAACGCCTTCATCGCCGCCGACGAGTTCTCTTTCTTCTCCCAGTAATGCCCGATCAGAAGGTAGGAGGCGAGTCCGACCCCCTCCCATCCGATGATCAGCTGCACAAGGTTGGGAGCGGCAACAAGCACCAGCATCGACCCGGCGAATAGCGACAACGCCGCGAAGAAGAAGGTGACCCTGACGTCGCCCTGCATGTAACCAACCGCGTAGATGAACACGAGGAGGGAGACGGTCGTGACGACGAGAAACATCATTGTGGACAACCCATCCACCACCCACCCCAACTCGAAGACAAGGGGTCGGTTTCCGATCATTCCGATCCGCCCGATTTCGAATTGGACGTCCCTGGCAACACCCTGGGTGAGGTTGAGGACGAACAAAGACACGGCGTAGACCCAGTTGATCGCCATGGCACCGATGGCGAACTCGGCGCCCTGGTACCTCAGCTTCTTACCGAAGAAGATGATCAGCAGGAAAGCAATGAAGGGCAGGACCAGCAGGGTGCCCGCGAAAGAGACGAGGAAGTCAGCCATCTGCTGTCACCATCTCATCAGGTCGAAGTCGTCGACGTTGGCCGTGGCCCTGTTGCGATAGATGAGAAGAACGATGGCGAGACCGATGCCGACCTCGGCGGCGGCGACGGTGATCACGAAGATCGAGAACACCTGGCCCACTGCCTCCGGGGACCGCAGCACAGCCTCGAAGGCGATGAGGTTGAGGTTGACGGCGTTGAGCATCAACTCGATCGCCAGCAACACCATGACGGCGTTGCGCCGGACCAAAAGGCCGTAAACCCCGAGAGAAAACAATAAGGCACCGAGAATCAGAAACTGAATCAGGAGCATTTCGATCCCCCCGGGATCGAAGCCCAAACCACAAGCCCCAAGCCACATGTAGAGCCAAGGGTCTTCGAGCTGTAGGACTTGGGACTATGGACTTGAGACTTGAGACTCATACGGCCCCTGCCTGATCTTCTTCGGCGGGGGTCAGGTCTTTGCGGGCCAGGGTGATGCCACCGATGAGGGCGGCGAGCAGAAGGAACGAAACGACCTCGAACGGGACCACGAACCGGCCGAGCAGCGACTCACCCAGAACCACCGTCGAAGTGGGTTCGCCAACGTCCCGAACCTCGGTCGACGCGAATGCCTCGATCGAGCCCCACGACAGCACTGCAAAAAGGGCGAGGGACACCACGGCGGGCATGAGCTTTCGTGGATGGTCGAGAGCAACGTCACGGCCCATCGGTGCCCGCGTGATCATGACACCAAAGAGGAACAAGACGATGACCGCCCCGATGTAGACGAGCACCAGCGCCAACGCCACAAACTCGGCCGAAAGAATGAGGAACATTCCGGCCATGGCGCCTGAGGCCCCGATCAGAAAGAGAGCGGCCCTGATCACGTTCTGGGACGTGACCACCCGGATCGAGGAATAGACCAGGACCAAAGTGAGTATGAGGTAGACCCAGTTGACGGGATGAGAGAGCCAATCGGCCACGCTCATGAACCGGCTCCTGTCCGCGCGAGCCGCCAGACGAACCCCAAGATCGGGGGCTGCCTACTGCCTACTGCCGACTGCCTACTGATCATGCCAGCTCCGGTGGTTTCGGCACGGTCGCCAGCCAGTCCTGGAGGCGATCCATGTCGTGCATCATCTTCCCCATCGAGTGCTCGGAGTACTCGTAGTCAGGGCTCCAGAACAGGGCATCAAAGGGACATACCTCGACGCAAATACCGCAATACATGCAAAGGGCGTAGTCGAGGTCGAAACGATCGAGGGTCGCCCGGACCCGAACCCTTCCACCGGGCTTGTCTGGCTGCTTCTCTTCCTTATGACCTTCGATGTAGATGCACCAGTCGGGGCATTGCCGGGCACAGAGCATGCAAACGGTGCATGCTTCCTGGTCAAGGGCGATGACACCACGCGCCCTCGGGACCGGTGTCTCTTTCTCCACCGGATAGTTGACAGTGGCGAGGTACTTCTTCGGCAGGAAGATGGTCCGGATCATGGTCTTGAAGGTCACGGCCATGCCCTTGGCCAGACCCTTGCCCGGCAGTGTGGGGAGCCTGTTCATCACAGGTTGTGCTCCTTCATTGAGCGGCCACCTTGAGAACCCCGGTCACCATGATGTTGACCAGGGAGATCGGGACCAACCACTTCCAGGCGATCGACTGGAGTTGATCCTCGCGGAATCGGGGGAAGGTCCAGCGAAACCAGATCATGGTGAACACCAGAACCCCCACTTTCCCGAAGAGAATCGCCGGTCCGAAGATGTTGAGCTGGGTATCGCTCAAACCCGGGACCCAATAGCCCCCGAGGAAGAGGGTGGCGGCGATGGCCGAGAGCGAGAACATGTTGGCGAACTCGGCCAGAAAGAAGAAAAGGAAACGGAACCCCGAGTACTCGGTGACGTAGCCCATGACGAGCTCCGATTCGGCAATCGGCATGTCGAAGGGGATTCGGGAAAGTTCGGCCAGGGAAGCGACGATGAAGACCGCGAACCCGACGAACTGGACCAGGATGAAGGGCATCCCCAGGCTCCAGCCCCGCTCGGAGAACCAGCCCGCCTGAGCCACGACGATGCCGTTGAGGGACATGGTCCCGGCCATGATCACGACTCCGACCACGGCCAGGATGAGGGGAAGCTCATAGGCGATCAGCTGCCCGGCCGCCCGCAAGCCACCCATGAGCGAATACTTGTTGGCCGAGGACCAACCGGCCATGAGGATGCCGATGGTTGAAATCGAAGACACAGCAAGGATGTAGAAGACTCCGAGGTCGAGGTTGCGGCCAACCACGGCTGGGCCCAATGGAATCGGGACGAGAATCGCTACGGCCGAGACCAGGACAAGGGCCGGGGCCCATTTATAAACCGGTCGATCGGCTTCGGCCGGGATTAGGTCCTCTTTCTGGAAGAACTTGACGCCGTCGGCGATCAACTGAGCCCACCCCCATCGGCCACCGGCGAAGTAGGGACCTACCCGGCTTTGCATCTTGGCGGAGAGCTTCATCTCGGCGAATCCGATGACCATTCCAACAACAGGGATGATCGTCGCGGCAACAACAAGCTTCAGCACCAGTTGAACCCAGAAGTCAGAGAAGAAATCAGCCACGCCCGACCCTGCGGCTCGAAGAGTCACAAGTCAAAAGTCCCATGTCACAAGTAGAGCCAGCGAGAAGGCTGGCTTGAGGTTTGAGGCTTGAGGTTTGGGACGCACCAATCATCGGTCTACATCTCCCAGCACGAAGTCCAGCGATCCCATGATGGCGATGATGTCAGGAATGAGGGCCCCTTCGAGAATCCAGGGGAGGATCGAGATGTTGGAGAAGGAAGCCGACCGGATCTTGAGTCGATAGGGACCCTGGCCACCGTCGGAGACCAGGTAGTAGCCCATCTCTCCCTTGGGGTTTTCCGCCCGAACGTAGGTCTCTCCCTTGGGAACCTTGATCACCTTGGGCACCTTGGCCTGGAGCGGACCGGATGGAATCCCGTCGATGGCCTGCTGGATGATCCGGGCCGACTGCCGGATCTCCGCCAACCTGACGTACCAGCGGTCCCAGCAGTCACCGGCGGTACCGACCGGGATATCGAAGGAGAACTTGTCGTAGGGCAGGTAGTTGGAGACTTTGCGCAGGTCGAAACCCACACCCGACGCCCGCAGGTTGGGACCCGACAAGCCAAAGGAGGCGGCCACATCCGGGGGGATGACCCCGATCCCTTTGGTGCGGGCGAGGATGATCTCGTTGCCGGCGACCAGATCCTCGATCTCTTCACAGGTCGCAAGCACCTTGTCCATCGCGTCGCGGGTCTCCGGCAGGAAGGTCTTGGGCAGGTCCTGGATCATCTTGCGGGTGGCCGACCCCGAGCCGAGCGCCGGCTTGACCCCCCCAATCCGGTTGAAGTTGGGATGAAAGCGTCCACCCGTCACGGACTCGAGCAAGTCGAGGACCCGCTCGCGATCCCGCAGGGCAAAGAAGAGCGGGGTAGCGGCTCCCAGCTCAAGTGGGTAGGAGGCGTTGAAGACCAGATGCGACGAGATTCGCGCCATCTCGGTCAGGATCAGCCGGATGTACTGGGCCCTTTCGGGGACCTCGATCTCCATCAGGCGCTCAGCCGCAACAATGAATGGGACCTCGTTGGCGTAGCCGGAAACCCAGTCGATGCGATTGATGAGAGCCGTTATCTGTGGATAGGTGCGGACCTCGGCGAGCTTCTCGTAGCCACGATGCATGTATCCGATGACCGGCTGTACATCGGTGGTCCGCTCTCCGTCGACCTGGGCCACAAGTCGAAGGACTCCGTGGGTCGATGGATGCTGCGGTCCGATGTTGAGGGTCATCTCCGGCGTCGCCAGCTCGACCGTGACGGCGGCCTCGGCAAGATGGCGTACGAGATCCTGCTCGCTGACCATCACGCCTCCGGATTCTCTTCGGAGGGCTCATCGGAGGACTCATCCGCTTGGCCGGGCATTCCCTCGACATCAACCTTCCCCGGCCAGGGTTTGACCTCCCGCGTGAGCAGCGGAAAGGACTTCTTGAGGGGAAAGCCCTCGAACCCGTCGGGCAGGTACAGCTTGATCAGGTTTGGATGACCCATGAAGTCGATACCGAACATTTCGTGAGCTTCGCGCTCGTGCCAGTTTGCCCCGGAGTAGACACCGACCAGGCTGGCGATTTGCGGGTTGTCCTTGGGGAGATCGGTTGTAAACAGGACGATGTGTCCAACGTTGAGGTCGGCGACGGCGGCAATGAGTTCGTACCGCTCCTCGACAGGCTCGACCAGCGGATCACCGACCTGCACCTCGTTGGCCCAGTCGACGGCTGACAGCCAAGAAAAGAAGACCAAGCCAAACTCATCCCGGGCCGAGGTGAGAGCATCCACCCACCCATCCGGGGAAACCTTGATCTTGGCCGTGCCGAACGACATCGTGACCTCTCCCCCGGTGGCGGTTGCCACGGAAGCGGCCAGATCGTCGAGGCTCACGGTGGCCTCAGACGGGCTGCTGCTCACGCCGGTTCCACTTTTCCTTGATGTCCTCACCCCGGATCTTCTTCTGGAGAAGAACGATCCCTTCCATCAGAGCCTCGGGCCGGGGCGGGCAGCCCGGGACGTAGACGTCAACCGGAATCAGCTGATCAACGCCCTTGGTAACCGAATATGAGTCCCAGTAAGGGCCACCGCAATTGGAGCACGAACCCATTGAGATCACGTATTTGGGTTCGGGCATCTGGTCGTACAAGCGGCGGATAGCAGGCGACATCTTGTCGGTCACGGTGCCGGCCACCACCATCAGATCGGCCTGTCGGGGCGAGGCCGGCAACGGGATGATGCCAAAGCGCATGAAGTCATATCTGGGGCCGGAAGCCGCCATCAACTCGATGGCACAGCACGCCAGACCGAACTGGAAAAGCCAGAGCGAATACGACCGGGACCAGTTGAGGAGCCAGGTGACGGGCTTGGGAGTCCCGAAGCGCTGGGCTATTCCCATTGGGCTATTCCCATT
>CAZPIZ010000047.1:0-10423 GCA_964586615.1 uncultured Acidimicrobiaceae bacterium
GCCGACCTCTTCCTTGTAAGGGAATATCTGCCGAGTCCGTCGGCCAGGCCAAACGCCGACATCGGCAATTGTGAGAGGCGCTTTCGGTCTTCACTGGTGGGCATCATTGCGGATCATTTCGCACCCTCGTGCGGACCAAACGCGGACCAAACACGGGGCAAGACGGACGTGAGATTCGGATGCCGACGAGCGGACCTTGGTGCCCGTCAGCGATGTTCTGGATTTTCCACGAGTTTGAACGGCTGGTGAGGAGCGAGGACCAATATCAGGGGATGTCAGATGGCTGGCACTAGAAGACCGACAGTTCGACCGTTGCTTGCAAACGTTGGGGCGCTCGGCTGTCCGAATAATGAGGACGTCCTTGAGTGTCGGCCCATATGAAGATCCGTTTCTCAGGAGCGGCTGGTGATCTCGAGGGGGAGCCGGGCGCAATCGCTGCGTATGAATACGCTCGGCCCACACACCATTTTGTCGAGTCGGCGATCCGGAACGAGATGCCGAACACACTGCGATCTACCGGAGATTGCCGACCACCTCGGTCTTGTGGGACACGATGGCGGCCAAGACTTCCTGCTTTTCACGCTCCGGCACCTTGAAGTGGTCGAGGGCGGCGGCGATCTCCGCTCCAACCTCGTCGAACTCCTCAGAGGCGAGGTGCAGATCGGCGTGGGCCTCGCCTAGCTCTTTGCCGGTGTATTGAAAGGGTCCTCCGGCCTGTTGGCAGAGCCAGAGTGTCCGCATGAACTTGAGGCCCGGCAATTGACCCGATTTGTTCCACTCCTTCAGGGCTGGGTTTACATTGAGTTTCGGATTCTTGACGATCTGGTCACTGAAGCGGTCAACCACCATGGCAATGGCGTTAACGCCGCCAAGCCGTTCATAAAGGGTCTGCGCTGTCATGGTTCCTCCTTTGTTCGCATGGGTTCGAGCACGATCGCGTCGGTCGGTGGACCGCGGAGTAGAAGAGACGACTATCGGTGTTCGTGCCCCTCTTCCTTCTTGGCGACCTCTACCGTCTTGACCAGATTCTGGACCGCCTGATCGAGCGTGTGACCGTCGATCTCGGCGCTCTTCTCAAGATCTTCGATCGTCAGATATCCGGCCTTGCCATGATCCTCATGAGGCAACAGGCACCCACAAGTCAGGCACATCGCGGCTCTCCTTCCCGTCGTCACTCGACGACTCCTCTCTAGCCAGTACGCAGCAGCGACTCGACCGGTTCACAACTCGGAGACGATCGTGGACACGTCAATGACGATGGCAACCGAGAGCATCACGAGCACCACGCCTATGAAGGCGGTGTAGGACCAGCGAGCACGGTGGTCGGCGATCCAGAAGCGACGAACTCCGGCAATGCCCGACACCATCGCAACCAGGCACAGAGTGATGCTGATCGGGGCGCCTAGCGTTGCGAGCAACCCGATAAACGGAGCAAGGACCGGGATCAGCAGATAGGTGATAGTGCACCGGACCCCGGAGATCACGATGGCGGTGGTTGTCGAGCGACGCGCACCGATGATGGCGTTCTTGTCGACGGCATCGCCCACCCTCAATAGCCGGCGCATGAACCGGTCGGCGGAAGTCCGCTCCGGGTGAAGACGTTGGGAGCTGCTAATGGTTACCCCCGGGTCGCGCAAAGAGATCTGCTGGAGCCGGTGATGTGCCTGGGTTGGTGGTTGATAGGAGCACCGTCTCCGCCGCCCTCCGACCCGACTCCACGCATTCGTTGAGGCCAATCCCATGAAAAGCGGCTCCGGCCAGGGCCAACCCTGGATAGGCGGCCAAGGCTGACTCGGCTCTGGCCACACGGTCGAGGTGGCCGAGGGTGTACTGATGGAGACCCCCTTCCCATGTTTGGGTCCTCACCCTTACCGGATGGGCGGTGATGCCTATAAGCGCCCCCAGCTCTTCCCGCACTACCGCTAGCAGCCGTTCCTCTCCAGCCAAGGCCAGTTCTTGGCCGTGTGGTCCTCCAACGAAAGCCCGCAGCAGCTCGAATTGCTGATCGGGAACCCTTCCCTCCCACTTCTGAGAGAGATACGACACTCCCATGATCCGTCGTCGCTCCACGGATGGGACGACGAAGCCAGAGCCGGTCAACCCGGGAATCTCGCTGGCGCGGTATGCCAGGGTGACCGTGGCGGTGGCGACCTGGTGAATGCCAGCTATGGCAGCGGCTGCCTCCGGCACCATCTCCGACAACAGTCCAGCTGCCTCCCGAGCGGGGATGGCAAGGATCACGCCCCGGGCCCGGATTTCGGTTCCGTCGTCCAACACCAGCCGATAGTCGCCACCTTCGTCATCGGTGAGGCGTGAAACTGCCGCACCCGTTCTTATGTCGACGCCGGTTAGCGCGCCTACCAAGGCGGCGGGCAGCTCTCCCATGCCTTCTTTAAAGCTGACGAAATAGCTGAGGCCATTTCCCGGTGCCGGCTTCGATGCGGCGGACCGGGCGGCGACGATCAGGCTTCGATGCTCTCGCTCCATGTCCAGAAACCGCGGAAAGCTCGCCAGCAGACTCATCGTGGAAGGCTCAGCCGCATGGATGCCTGCAACGATCGGCTCGGCGATCCGTTCGAGCACCTCGCGGCCGAGCCGGCGGACCACAAACGCTTCGAGGCTCTCGTCTCCATCGTGTGATCCCCGTGGGAGGACAAGATCACCGAGTACGCGCAGCTTGCCCTTCCAGGAGAGAAGCGATGAACGCAGCAGCGGTGACAGCCGGGAGGGCGCCATCAGCAGCAGGCCTTCGGGGAGTGGATGGAGCTGACCACGACACCAGACGTACGCTCCCCGGTGCTCGGGTCGGCTGGAGACGACCTGGCCGGCAAGGCCCAGCTCCTTGGCCAGTTCCAACACGAACCCCTTACCGGCGACGAAGCTGTCCGGGCCGCCCTCGATCAGGAAGCCGTCTGAGTGTTCGGTTACGACCTTTCCGCCAAGGCGGGGCGACTTTTCGAGAACCATCACCTTGGCTCCGGCCGTCTTGAGACGGTGGGCGGCTGCCAAACCGGAGATCCCACCTCCGATGACGGCAATGTTCGGTGCCGCTGCGAGGTCAACCATGATCGGCGCCGGCGATGACCAGGTCGGCGAGGGCACCGATCAAACCGGAGTGGTCATTTAGGCACCGGCACCTGTAGAACTCGAGCCCCATCGCCTTGGCCTGAGCCTGATGCTCGATGTCGTTGTCGTACAGGGTCTCGACGTGGTCGGAGATGAACCCGATCGGGTCGACGAGCACCGCGGTGGCACCGTCTGTTGCCAGTCGTTCCATGACCTGTTCCACCGAAGGCCCCAGCCACGGTTCCCGGGCGGCGGCGCTGACGCTCTGATAGGCAACATGCCAGTCACGTAGTCCGAGGCGTTCGGCGACCTGCCCGGCGGTGGCCGCGAGCTGATCGGCGTAGGGATCGCCTTGTTCGATCATCCGCTCGGGGAGACTGTGGGCGGTGAAGATCACCGGGGTGTCCAATGGCGCCTGTTCGAGAGCCTTTGCCAGCATGTCGGCCAGCGCATTCAGGTAGCCGGTCGCCAGGTTCCAGTCGGGGGCGAAGTGCAGCCTGGGGCCTTTCCCGTTAAGTGCCTTCTCGACCGCGGCTTCGTAGGCGTCGGTCGATACCTCGCAGCGATAGGGGGCGAGGCTGATCACGGTGAGATCCTTGACGCCCGCGGCCACGATCCGGGCTACCGCATCATCGATGGTGGGGCGAGCATGCAGCATGCCGACATACACATCAGCCTTGATCCCGCGCCGCGTCAGCTCCTCACCAACCAGGGCGGCCTGACGCCGGGTAGTGGCAGGCAACGGCGAGCCGCCACCGATCGTTTTGTAGCGACCGATGGCCGAGGACGTCACGTGCTCGGGAGGTTTTCGTCCGAGGACGCTCTCGACAAATGCCGGAACCTCGTTCAGAGTTTCCGGGCCACCGAAACCGACAAGGAGCACCGCCAGGCGGCTGTCTTCACTCACCGAGGCACCTGCTCAGAGCCTCCGGGAGGAGGCGCTGGCCCACATAGAAGGGCCCGAAATCGGCAAAGCGGGCGCTCACCTCGTCGAAGCGCATCTCGTAGACCAGCTTCTTGAACTCAAGGGGGTCATCCGAAAACAGCGTCACCCCCCATTCCCAGTCGTCGAGGCCCATCGAACCGGTGACGATCTGGGTCACCCGCCCTGCATAGCGGCGGCCGGTCCGCCCATGGGCCCGCATCAGCTCGCCCCGCTCGGAGGCCGACAGGGTGTACCAGTTGTCTGTCCCCTGTCGCTTCTTGCTCATCGGGTAAAAGCAGACGTAGGTGTTGTGAGACGGTATCTCCGGGTAGAGGCGGGCTTGCATATAGGGGCTGTCTTCGATGTTCTCGGCGGTCCCTTCGGGAGACCCATGGCGGCTGATCTCGATCACCGAGAGATAGGAGTAGGGACGGGCGGTGTATGAGGCCAACGTTGTGCTGTCGAAGGCTCGTTCCAGCTCATGGAGCTCGCCGACGCTGGGTCGGAGATGGAACATGAGCAGGTCGGCCTTGTGCCCGATCACGCTGTAGGTGACGCTGCGTCCGGCCGGAGCGTCGTCTACCCGCTCGAAGGAAGCGAGGAGGTCGGTCGCCTCGGTCAACGCCTTTTCCCTTTCCGCCGCCGGAAGCAGGTTCCAGGCCATCCGGTCGAACCGGCGAAGGTCGTGAAGGGCGAACCAACCATCGAGGGTCTCTGGGGCGGTCATCTTGTTCGAAGCACTTCGCTCAATGCGCCGGTGGAGACGTGGCCGTCCCAACCGATGACCGTGTTCACCATTTCCTCGACGTTCGCCACCGGCGTTTCGGGCAGAACGCCATGCCCGAGATTGAAGATGTGGCCGGGGCGGGCGGCTGCCTCCTCAAGCACCCGGATCGTGCCCGCCCGCACGGTCTCGGGATCGCAGAGAAGCAGGGCCGGATCCAGGTTGCCCTGGAGGGGATGGCTTTCCCCGACCCGCCGCCAGGAGTCTCCGAGTGGAAGGCGCCAGTCGACCCCGTAGGCGGTGGCCCCGACCATGTGGAACAGGTCGAGCAAATGGGTCGCCCCCGGGGCGAAGTAGATGGTCGGAACCCCCAGCCCGGCCAGCGCTTGACCGGCCGCGGGTAGCGCCCACCGCTTGAACTGATCGGGGGACAGAAGTCCGGCCCAGGTATCGAAGACCTGCACTACGTCGGCGCCGGCTTCTATTTGTGCTGTCAGGTAGCTGTTCATGGCCCGAGCCAGAACGGCCAGCGCCTCGCCGGCGGTGTCGCTGTGAAGCGCTTGGCGGAAGTTGGCGAACTGCTGTGATCCTCCCCCTTCGAGCAGGTAGGCGAGAAGGGTGGCGGGGCCACCCGCGAAGCCGATCATCGTCACCTCCCGGTCCAGGGAGTCCCGCACATTGGAGATGGTCTCGGCGACGAAGTCGACCTTGGCGGGATCAAGCTCGCCCAGCCGGGCAACTTCTTCGACGCTGAGCGGTGTCAGGCGAGGCCCTGGATCGAAATCGATCCCGACACCCATCGCCGCGAGCGGTGTCATGATGTCCGAGAACACGATGGCGGCGTCGACGCGGAAGCGGCGCACCGGCTGGAGGGTGATCTCGGCCGCCAACGCCGGGGTGCGCATCGCTTCGTCAAAAGAATGACGGCCTCGCAACTCTCGGTATTCAGGTAGGTAGCGACCTGCCTGGCGCATGAACCAGATGGGGGGCCGATCGAGAGGCTCCCGTCGGAGGGCTCGAAGCAACCTCATTGGGCCGCCTCCTCGATTGCCTCCGTAAGAGCGGCGACGGCAGTGTCGAGGGCCCCGTCGAGGTGGGCTTCCATCAAAAACCAGGTCTCAAACGGGGAGGGAGGCAAAAGGACACCCCGTTTTAGGGCGGCGTGAAAGAAGCGACGGAACAACGCCTGGTCGAGACCGGCGACGTCATCCCAGCTCTGGGCATGCTCGATTCCGATGAAGATCCCCACCATCCCTCCGACGTGATTGACCACCCCGGGCAGGCCCGCCCGCTGGAGGGCAGCTCCCAGCCGCGAGGAGACCATTTCGCCCGCATCATCGAAACGCTGATAGAGGTCGGAGTGAGCAGCTAGGTATCGCAGAGTGGCCAGCCCCGCCGCGGTCACGATTGGGTTCCCGGCCAACGTGCCCGCTTGGTAGACGGGCCCGTCAGGGGCAATCATCCGCATCAGCTCGGCCCGCCCCCCGTAGGCGGCGGCCGGGGTTCCTCCCGCCACCACCTTTCCCAAGGCGGTGAGGTCGGGCGTCACCCGATAGCGCTCCTGCGCACCACCGAGCGCTACCCGAAACCCGGTCATCACCTCATCGAAGATCAACAGCGCACCATTGGCGTCGGAGAGGCTCCGCAGGCCGGGGAGAAAACCGGGGACGGGGGGAATACAGCCCATGTTGCCGGCCACCGGCTCCACGATCACCGCTGCCACCCGTCCGTCGGCCAAGAGTTCGGAAACCGAATCGAGGTCGTTGTACCGGGCCACCCTGGTGTCGGAGGTGGTACCCAACGGGACACCTGGGCTGGAGGGCTCCCCAAAGGTGGCGAGACCCGATCCGGCCTTGACCAGGAAAGCATCGGAGTGGCCGTGGTAGCAGCCTTCGAACTTGATGACCGCAGGTCGTCCGGTGGCCGCCCGCGCCAGCCGGAGGGTGGAGGCGGTTGCTTCGGTGCCGGAGTTGACCATCCGCACCACATCGACCGAAGGAACCAGGGAGCAGATCAACTCGGCTAGCTCCACCTCAGCGACGGTGGACACTCCGAAAGTGGTGCCCCTACCCACGACCTCCCGGATCGCTCCAACTATCTCGGGGTGAGCATGGCCGAGGATCAGCGCCCCCCAAGAGGCAATGAAATCGATCAGCTCCTCTCCGTCGACCGTCCGCAGGTGGGCGCCTCGACCCGACTCGATAAACGGCGGGGTGCCGCCCACCGCCCGGAAGGCCCGAACCGGGGAGTTGACTCCACCCGGCATCACCTCGGTGGCCCTCCGGTACCACCGGTCGGAGCTATGCCTGGCATCAAGGGTCGCCGGAGATGGAAGATCGGCGGTCACTCGGCCTCCTCGAGTAACCGGGCGGCATCCAACGCAAAGTAGGTGAGAACGATCCCCGCCCCAGCCCGGACGATGCCGGTGAGGGACTCCAACATCACCCGGTCTCGATCGATCCACCCCTGAGCGGCCGCAGCCTCGATCATGGCGAACTCGCCCGACACCTGATAGGCGACAACCGGCACCTCGACCTGTTCCCGTACCGCCCGGACGACGTCGAGGTATGGACCAGCCGGTTTCACCATCACCATGTCGGCGCCCTCCGCCACGTCGAGGCGGGCCTCCCGGATCGCCTCCCGGGCGTTGGCAGGGTCCATCTGATGGGAACGACGGTCACCGAAGGCAGGGGTCGATCCGGCCGCTTCCCGGAAGGGTCCGTAGTAGCCCGAGGCGTACTTGACGGCGTAAGAGCAGATCACTGTGTCGGTATGCCCCTTCTCGTCGAGTGCGGCTCGAATGACCCCCACTCGACCGTCCATCATGTCGGAAGGCGCCACCACATCGGCGCCGGCATCTGCATAGACGGTCGCCGCCCGGGCAAGAAGCGGAAGGGCGGAATCGTTGTCAACAATCTCGCCTCGGAGTGGCCCGCAGTGCCCATGGCTGGTGTACTCGCACAGACAGACGTCGGCCCAGCGGACAAGCTCAGGAGCAGCGGTGGCCACCGCCTCGATCGCCCGCGGCACCGGCCCGGTCGGGTCCCAAGCCGACGAACCCATGTCGTCCTTGTACTCAGGAAGCCCGAAGAAGATCATTCCGCCGATCCCGGCCGCCTCGGCCTCCTTGGCAAGGAGGGCCACCTGGTCGACCGAAAGCTGGGCATGCCCAGGCATGGACTCGATCGGATTCCTCACCCCCTCACCCGGCACGACGAACACCGGAAGGACAAACTGAGAGGGATGGAGGCGGGTCTCCGCCACCATCCGACGAAGGGCGCCCCTCATCCTTAGACGGCGAGGACGAACAGTCGGAAAGCTGCTCATACGAATACCTCCAGATAGGACGCCATGGCCCGGGCCAGGGCTTCTTGAGAGGGTTGGGGAGCGACAACCTCGGGCGGCCGGTGCCGGGCAACCGCCTCCCGTGTTGTCGAACCGATCACCCCAACCACGAGGCCATCGAAATCTCGGGAGAGAAGCCATCCTTCCACCGCCGACGGGGAACCGAAGGCGACGGCCCGCGCCTCGGTGAGCTCCGGAGCCACCGGAACCGTTCGATAAACCTCGAACTCTTGAAGGTCGGCGGCCCACTCTTTGAGGGCCTCCACAGCCAGAGGATCCGAGCCGACCGCATGGGGAAACGCCACCCGCGATGGACCCAGCCGGTCACTCACCTGTTCCACCAGGGCCGAGAGCCCCGATCGCCCTGACACGACCACCCGTCCGCCCCGGGCCGCTACAGCTGCGGCCGTCCTCTCACCCACCGCCGCCACCTCCACCGCCGGCATCGAACCGTTTGGCCAAAGCAAGTCGAGAGTCCGGACCGAGCTGATCAAAAGAAGTTCGGCCACCGACGCCGCCTCCCGGGCTTGGGCCAACATCCCGTTGTTGGCCGGCTCGACCCGGATGCACGGCAACGACACCGGCTCGAGTCCAAGCCGGCGAAAGGAACGCGCCGCCCCTTCAAAGCGATCGGTCGTTATCGCCACCCGGATCACAACCTCAGCTCCATGCGCGCTTCCGCCACTACTACTTCGGGGGTTTCACCGAAGACGACTGCCCGGCGGCCGCCCCACTCATCGGCGACGAAGGCTGCGAGCCTGATCTTCTGCTCCTGCCAAGTGGCATGCGCCCCGAGCGCCGACCGGCAGCCAGCACCGGTCTCTGCCATCAGGCTGCGCTCCGCCGAAAGGAGGATCCTAAGCGAACTGTCATCGATGCTGCCGGCCAGCTCAGCGAAATCGCTCCCGGTACGAGCTTCCACCGCGAGTGCCCCCTGGCCCGGCGCCGGCACCATCTGCGCCACATCAAGACGTTGGGCGATGAGCCCGGACTTTCCCAACCGATCGAGCCCCGCCTCGGCCAGCACCGCGGCATCCACCTCACCATCGACCACCTTGCGGAGCCGCGTATCGACATTGCCACGAAGGTCTATGGTCCGCAGATCGGGTCGCAACTCCAACAGCTGTGCCACGCGACGGGGACTGCCGGTGCCGACCAACCCTCCCGAAGGGAGCTCGTCGAGGGACGACCCCACCAGCACGTCGAAGGGCGATCCTCTCTCCGGGAAGGCCGCGAGCACCAACTCTTCCGGCCCCCAGACGGGAAGATCCTTCAGAGAATGAACCGCCAGGTCGGCCCTCCTGTCGACCACTGCTTCCTGCACCGAGCGGACGAAGGCTCCCACCTCGGTCAGTTCGGCAATCGCTCCTTCCTGGTCGCGGTCCCCAGAGGTGACAACCTCGACCAAACGCACCGACAGGCCCGGATGGGCCGCACGCAGCAAATCGGCAACCCGGCCCGCCTGGGCCAGCGCCAGGACCGACCGGCGGGTGGCGATCCGCACCTCAGTCATCGTCAATTCCAAATGCCTCGGCCACTACCTCGACCGCTTCGACACCGCGTTCGGTAGAGCTCACGAAGGAGATAGGGGGATGCAGAATCCGGCGGGCGACGGTGTGGGCAAGCTGTCTCAGGACCCGCTCGGGATCGTCGGCCCCCGACAACCGGTTGGCGAAACGTTGCACCTCCTCGGCCACCGCCGTTTCTGCCTGCTCGACCATCGCCGCAATCACCGTGCCCACCCGGTCCGGAGCGGAAAGCCGACGCCAGGTTGCGGCCGCTTCCCTCACAACGCTTTCTTCCGCCTCGACGGATGGTCGGGCATCCACAGATGACGCCACCTCATCGACCCCTAAATATCGGACCGCACCGCCCGCCTCTGTTTGGGTGAACCCCGGTGGCATACCCAGGTCGATCAACAGCAGAGGCTCACTGCGAAGGGCAAACGCACGGGCGATGACATCGGCGGTGAACAACGGAACCTTGCCCGGGACGGTTGAGATCACGGCCGGGTAGGTGGCGAGCGCCTCCGCCGCCTCCTCCCAAGCGAGAGGCTCATGACCTGCGACGTTTCCCGGTCGGCGGGCGAAGACCGTCACCTCGACACCATCAAGCTGCTCGACAGCCGCGCGGGCCATCGCACCGGCGCCCAGGATCGCCACCCGCCCGAATGGCGCCGCCGAGTTTGCAGCCAACGCGGCCAACGAGCCACGAGGCACGTCGCCCAACAGCCGGCGGGTGGCCCGTCCGATTCCGATCGCCGCTTCCAATACTCTTCCCAAGCCTCCCAAAGAAGGGGAAGCCTCCTGACATACCGACACCGCATGTCGGAACTGGCCGAGTACCTCCGGTTCCCCGATCAA
>CAZPIZ010000048.1:0-4094 GCA_964586615.1 uncultured Acidimicrobiaceae bacterium
CGGATCAGGTCGAGGACCGTCTCCCGGAAGTCGTTGGGTTGGAACGGCTTCGTGATGAAGGCGTCAGCGCCGCCCTCGTCTGCACGGCGCCGTGACTCCTCTTCAGCGTGAGCAGTCAACACAACCACCGGAAGGTGCTTGGTGGCCGGTTGCGAACGGATGCGGTCAAGTACCTGCCAACCGTCCATCCCGGGCAGACCGATGTCGAGCACGACCAGGTCGGGCGATTCGGTGGTTACAGCTTCGAGCCCCCCAGGACCATCCTCACGGGTGATGATCTCGACATCGCCGGCCCGGAGGCAAACCTCGATCAAGCGGCGGATGACCGCAGAATCTTCAACTACAAGGATTCGATGACCCATTTTCCTCAATGCCTCTCGGGCTGACTTGCTAATGAGCTATCGGCCGTCAAAGCCCAGTAGTTGAGTAGTCCGTTGGCGCCTTCCCGACAGGTGGCCGGGTACCGCCAGATGCTCCACGAAATGCTCTAATTGACGGAGGGTTCGGACCTCATAGGTCCCGTCACAAAAAGGCGAATAGCGGCCCATGACCGAATCGCCGCTATCCCAGTAAGACCTCGGCTCCGGGTTCAGCCAGTAGACCGCCCGAGTCTTCTGAGAGATCTGGTCGAGAATCTCGGCCCGTGGCGGACGGTAGTTGTTCCGGGCATCACCGGTGATGATCAGGGTGGTGCGCGGTGTGATCTCGCCTCCGTAGCGCTCCTCGAAGCGAGCCAGCGAATTGCCATAGTCGGAGTGGCCGTCGAGCCATACCGCCTCGGCCTCGGTGGCGATCCGACCCAGTGCCTGGTTGAAGTCGACCCCCGGACCGAAATAGCTGGTGACCTCGTCGACCGTGTCGATGAACACGAAACTTCTGAGTTTCGAGAATTGGGTGGCCATCGCATAGGTGAACTGGAGAGTGAAGCGGGCGAACGTCGCCATCGACCCCGAGATATCGCACAGCAAGAACACCTCAGGCCGATGGGGTCGGGACTTCCGGAAGGCGGGATCCATAGGAACACCGCCGGTGGCGAGAGATCGCCGAACGGTCTTGCGAAAGTCGAGCCGTCCGCTCCGTAGCAGCCTCCGTCTCCGGGCCAGTCGGGCCGCGAGCTTGCGTGTCAACGGCCCGATCACGTCCTCGATGTCGGTGAGATCGGTGCGGGTAGCGTGCATCAGATCAAGGTCCTCCACCAACGGCTGTCGGAGCGTGCGCGCCACCGACTGTCGGCCCCGGTCTGCTACCAGACGGCGGCGGATCTCGTCCTGGATCTCCTGGCGCAGCCTTGCGATCTGAGCATCCACCTCCTCGCGAGCCAGGCGGGTGTCGAGGACGTCGTCCACGTTGAGGTCGGCCAGAGCCGCTTCCAGGAGTCTCTCCTGAAGGGCGTCGAGATCAAGCCTGCGCAGCGTCCGATACAGGTAGTAGGTGCCACCTACCGGCCGACCCGGCTCGATTCCGGCCAACTCCTCCACCGCCCGGCGAGCCGCAGCCTCGAGGGCGCCGGCGTCGTCACCCATGATCGCCCGGAACAAGGCCTCGACCAGCTCGTCGATATCCGCCTGAGAACCTGATTGACCGTTGGACTGGCCGCCGCCCTCACGACCCGCCGAGCCGGGAGAGCCTTGATCCTCCGACTCCAGGCTCCGGTGGTGGGCGAAGAAGACTTCGAAGGCCACGTCGAAGGCCTGGTGGTGGCGGGCGTTCTTGACCAGCGTTGCGCCCAACGCAGCCTTGAGCGCCGAGCGGTCGCCGATGTCGACCAGCTTGACTGCTTCCATAGCGTCGATCGCTTCGACCATAGACACCGGGATTCCCGCCGCCCGCAGCTCTCCGATGAAGTCTGTCAGCAGGTTGATCATCGTCAGCCGCTGACGCTGGCTCCGCCCAGTTCCTTGGCGGCCTTGTCGATGTCGGTCTGATACTTCAAGAGGACATGCAGGGTCTCACCCACGACCCCTTCGTCGATGTGCTCAATCGACAGCGCCAGCAGAGTGCGGGCCCAATCGATCGACTCCGACACCGACGGAGCCTTCTTCAGGTCCATGCCCCGAATCGAGCGGACCACCCTGGCGATCTGGATGGCCATATGCTCAGGCAGTCCCGGCACCCGGTGGAGAAGGATCTCCTTTTCTCTCTCTGTGTCGGGATAGGCAATGTGAAGGAAGAGGCAGCGGCGCTTCAACGCCTCCGACAGCTCACGGGTGTTGTTCGAGGTCAGAACAACGAAGGGGGTGGACGTGGCCACCACCGTTCCCAGCTCGGGAATCGAGACCTGGAAGTCGGAGAGGATCTCGAGGAGAAGGGCTTCGGTTTCTATCTCCACCCGGTCGACCTCATCGATCAGGAGGACCACCGGCTCCGGCGAGCGGATGGCTTCGAGCAGCGGCCGGGCCAGAAGGAACTCCTCGGCGAAGATGTCCTCCTCGAGCTGGTTCCACTCCTTGTCGGAGTCGGCCTGAATCCGTAGAAGCTGCTTCTTGTAGTTCCACTCATACAGCGCCTTGGCTTCGTCGAGGCCTTCGTAGCATTGAAGCCGGATCAGGCGCCGATCGGTGACGGCGGCCAGGGCCTTGGCTAGCTCGGTCTTGCCTACGCCCGCCGGCCCCTCGACCAGCACCGGCTTGGCGAGCTGGGCGGCCAGGAACACGACCTGGGCGATGCGGTCGTCCGCCAGGTAATGCTGACGGGCGAGGGCGTCTTTGACCGCGGCCGGAGTGGACAAGACGCCTGAGCTCAAGACATCTGAGGCCAAGACCTCTGGAGATTGCTCCATCAACGCACGTGGCCCTGACCGCGAACCACCCAACGCTCAGAGGTCAGCGCCTTGAGACCCATTGGCCCTCGAACATGGAGCTTCTGGGTTGATATCCCGATCTCCGCCCCAAACCCGAACTCCTCGCCGTCGGTGAATCGGGTGGAGGCGTTCACCATCACCACCGCCGAATCGGTCTCTTCGACAAACCTCTCGGCCGCCGCCAGGTCACCCGTCACAATCGCCTCCGTATGGCCGCTTCCGAACCGCCTTATATGGGCAAGGGCATCGTCGAGCGAATCGACCACCCGCACTGCCATGACCAAATCGAGATACTCGGTTGGCCAATCGTCCTCTGACGCCGGGCCGATGGCCTCCACCAATTTGCGCGAAGCCTCATCGCCTCGCAACTCGACCCCTGCGTCCATCAGCAGCTTGCTCACTTTGGGCAGGAACTCGGTCGCAACCGAACGATGAACCAGCAGCTTTTCGGCGGCATTGCAGACGCCTGGCCGGTGCGTCTTTGAATTCACGACGATGTCGGCTGCCATTTCGAGATTGGCCGCTGCATCGATGTAGACGTGGCAGTTGCCGGCGCCATCGATCACATAGGGAACCGTGGCTTCCGATTCGATGGCGGCGATGAGGTTGGGCCCGCCCCTGGGTACCAGGAGGTCGACCCACTCCTTGGCCTTCATCAACGCCCGGGCGCCATCGCGGGAGGTGTCCTCGACGACCTGGACCGCGTCCTCGGGCAGACCCGAGTCCGAGATCGCGCCTCGAATTACGTTGCCGATTGCCAGGTTGGAGTGAAGAGCGTACGAAGATCCCCTGAGAAGGGCCGCGTTACCCGACTTCAGGCAGAGGGCGGCGGCGTCGGCGGTCACGTTGGGGCGGGCCTCGTAGATGACGGCCACCACCCCGAGTGGGACTCGCACTCGGGTCATCCGCAGTCCGTTGGGACTGGTAAAGCCTTCGGTGATCTCCCCCACCGGGTCGGCCAGACTCGCGACCTGGCGAAGCCCGGCCGCCATCCCTGCGATCCGATGTTCACTGAGACGAAGTCGGTCGAGCAGGGCACCCGAAATTCCCTCGCTATCAGCCTGGGCAAGGTCGGCCCGGTTGGCCTCGATCAGGTCGGGGGCAGCTTCTTCGAGACCGCGGGCGGCGGCCACCAGAGCGTTGTTCTTGACGGCGGTGGTGGCACGGGCCAGCTCCAGTGCAGCCGCCCGAGCTCGGGAGCCAATCTGCTCGATCCCAATCTGCTCCATCATTGGCGGCAGTCTACGGGCTGTTGTACCAGCGTTTCCCCTCCGGGAAACACCCGCCAACAGGC
>CAZPIZ010000048.1:4194-10418 GCA_964586615.1 uncultured Acidimicrobiaceae bacterium
CCATTAAATAGCGTTACTTCTGAACACCGGAAAGGTCGATCCCCTTGAGGAAAACCCTTTGGGCTAAGAAGAAGACCACCAACGGGATCGCCAATCCCAGCAGGGCACCAGCCTGGATCAGATGTGGTTGCGAGTCGTAGAGGGTCTTAAAAACGGTGAGACCTACCGAGATCGGTTGAAGATCTCGCCGGGAGACGAGATAGACCAGAGGCTCGAAGAAATCGTTCCAGACGAAGAAGAAGTGGAACAACGCCACCGCCATCAAGGCGGGTTTGACCTGGGGGAGGAACACCGACCACAAGGTCCGGAGTGGGCCGGCACCGTCGATGGCCGCCGCCTCATCCAGTTCTTTGGGAATGGTGAGGAAGTACTGGCGGAGCAAGAAGACGTTGTAGGCATTGGCGAAGAAATGGGGGACGATCAGTGGCAGCCATGTTCCCACCCAGCCGATCCGGTAGAAGAGGGCATAGGTGGGGATCAGCTTGACATAGGTAGGGAGAATGATGGTGGCGATGAGGACGATGAAGATGGTGCGCCGGAATGGCACTCGGAACCTCGAGAGCCCGTATGCCACCAAGGTCGATGAGATGACAGTCCCCACCACTCCTAGGACCGCGATGGCGATGGTATTGCGAAGGAGCACCAGGTAGTTCATCGTCTTCCAGGCGTTGGAGAAGTTTTCGGTCCTCAAATCCAACTCATACGCCGGTTCCAGGGTCCGCCAGTTGCCGACCCATTCGATTGGGCCAGCTTCCAGGTTTTCTGGATCGACAAACGTCGACTGTTGACGACCCGGCTTGACCAGGGCCAGCGAACGGACGTCGCTATCAATGGGGACGTTATAGATGTCGACCTGCTTACCCTCGTACTCGATGCTGGCCGGTGATGCCGGATAGATCGGTGCCTTCGAATCGGACATCATGTCCTCGGTCTTGAAGGCGGTGACCCCCATGTAGAACAAGGGGGTCAGGTAGGCGATCAAGAATAAGGTCGTGAACAAGGTGACTGTCGCCCCGATCAGAAACCGCTTTGTCGACCGCGGCAACGATTCATAGGACGCCTTCGGCTCCCGCATTCGTCGTAGAAACGGAGCGCTCTTTTGCGGTCGATAGGAGGTGTCGACCATCAGTCCTCGGCGAATTCGTAGTGGACCCAGTACTTCGCCGTCCAAAAGAGGATGGCGGTGATGGCAAGGCCGACCAAGAACAGCATCCAGGCCAGGGTGGCGCCATATCCCATATCAGACAAGAGGAATGCCACCTTGTAGAAGTAGAGGCTGTAGAAAAGGGTGGCGCCGTTCGGATCTCCGCTGCCGTTCTTGAGCACGAAGGGCACCAGGAAGTACTGGAAAAGGCCGATCAGGGCGATGACGATGTTGTAGAAGGTGATCGGGGAGAGGATGGGCAGGGTGATGTTGCGGAAGATCTGAAAGCTGTTGGCACCGTCGGCCTTGGCCGCATCGAACATGTCTCTGGGGACCGAGTTCATACCGGCGATGAAGATGAGCATGGCGTTCCCCACTCCCCACAGCCCGATCAGCACCAGGGACGGATAGATCCAGGTTTGGGAGTTGAGCCACTCGGGGCCTTGCACTCCTACGGTTCTCAGCCCTCGGTTTATCCAGCCGGTCTGGCCGTTGAGGATGCCACCAAAGAGCAGCACCGCCGAGACAAATGGGATGACTGACGGCATGTAAAACATGGTCCGAAAAAAGGAGCGTCCCCAGAGGTTCTTGGCGGTGAGCAGGTAGGCGAAGGCCATGGGCACCAGGATCGCTAGGGGGAGCGAAAGCAGCCCGTACTTGAGCGTGACCACCGCCGAATCGACCACGTCCGGGTCGTTGAAGAGTTTCTTCCAGTTGTCGAGACCGATGTACTGAGGGGTCTGACCGCTGGTCAGGTCGAAATCAGTGAAGGAGAACCAAAGCGATGCCCCCATGGGGATGGCGTACCAGAGAAAGAAGCCGATCACCCAGGGGAGAACAAACAGAAAGCCGGTCCGCCCTTTGCGGCTCTTCAGATTCGGAGCCTTGCGCGTCGGAGGTGCGACCGGCTCCGTAACGCCGGTCGCACCTCCAATCGCGTTCAGATCGCTTGCCAGCTTCCTGCCTATCCCTCGGCGAAGATAGCGGTCAGATCCGTCTCGAGCTCTGCCACTGCGGCGTCGAGATCGAGTGCCGGATCGCTTTTTTGACCGCTCTCGAACTCGTCAAGGCGCAGCTTGTACGCAAGCCAGCCCGGCACGAACTGCTCGTGGCTGGGGATGTCGGCGTAGGCCACGCTGGCATCCGAGATAGCCCAGTTGACACCTTGCGGATAGACCTCATCGAGGCCGGCGTAATACGCCTCGGTCAACGTGGGATCCGCCGGAGCTGCTCCGTAGGCGTTGAGCAGATCGAGAGCGGCATCGGTGAGTAGGTACTGCAGCACGGTGAACGCCTCGTCCGGGTTTTCGCTGCTGGCAAAGATGCGGAAGGTATCCGCATGGATCTTGGCCGTCACGGTGCCGTCGTGCGACGGCATAACCGCGAGATCAAAGAAGTCCTTGCCGGTGCCGTCATCGTTGCGGATGCAGCACGTGTACCACAAGTGGGAGTAGGCGATAGCAATATTCCCGGTGGTGAAGGGGTTACCTGTGAGCAGCTCGGAGTCCTCTTGCTCCTGGCTGGGGGCCCAACCGCCAGTCCAGATCCCGTCGTAGTACCACTTCCATTCGTCGACCCATTGTGATGGCACCACTGCGGTGCCGTCATCTTGAAGGATCGACCCGGCGCCGAAGGCGGTGCCCTGGGCATACATGTCGGTTACAAATTGGTTGACGAAGCCCCATTGCACCGTCTGGGTCCGGTCGAAGTCGGCACTAGTGGCATCGTTGCCGTTGGCGTCGACAGTGAGGATGGCGGCTATCTCCGCCACCTTGTCAAAGTCCCAGGTGCCTTCCCATTCGGTTCCTTCACCATATGTGGAGATGCCGTCGGGTCCGTACTCGCTGGGTGGGTATGGGAGGCCGGCCTCGTCGAACAGGAGCTTGTTGAAATAGATGAACGACGGGTACGAGCCAAAGGGCAGACCGTAGAGCTTGCCGTCGGCATCGCGGAAGCCCTCTATGGTCGCTTCGGGCCACCGTGACGTGTCGAATCCGGTGGATTCGATCAACGGCTCGACGTCAAGGTACAGACCGGCATATGCGTTGGAACCGTCACGGCCAACCGGGCCGATGATGTCGGGCGGGTTCCCGGCCGAGAGCTGGGTCGACAACGTGTCGTAGGCGACCTCGTTTTCGACGAACTCGACGACCAACTCGATGTCGGGTTGTGAAGCATTGAATGCCGCGACCACTGCTTCTTCTGCTTCGATTTGCTCGGGCTGAGCGCCGGCGCCCAGGCCTACGAACCATCGGACCTGAACCTTGTCACCGGTCGACGCCCCTGTGGTCTCGGTCGTGTCGGCCGTGGTCGCCGTCTCGGCGGCCGTGGTCGTGGAATCGGCGGTGGTGGCGGTGGTTCCACTGTCACCACATGCGCCAGCAATCAGCGCAAGAAGGGCGACGATCGCCATCCAGCGCCATCTCGATATCATTCTCATTGCCTTTCCTCTCTTTCCTAGGGTGGTTTGGCGTATTGCAGGTGCCGGAGGGCTTCCGGCACCTGCACTTTTCTTAGGGACTCAACCGTTCAGGTGCATACCTCCAACGGTCGATTGGCGGATGATCAGTTCGGTCGGCAGGATCACTCGACGGGGACTCCCGTCCCTCTTCTCGAGGAGCCGAAGCAAGGTTCGAGCCGACATTTCCCCCTGAGAGCGGACGTTCTGACGAACCGTCGTGAGCGGTGGATCCATGTCCGCCGCGAACTCGACATCGTCGAAGCCGGCAATGGCGATCTCATCGGGGATCCGCCGGTCGTGCTCACGTATGTTCTGGTACGCCCCGGCGGCCATCAAATCCGAACCGGCGAAGATAGCGTCGACCCCCATCGCCAATAGCTGCTCGGCACCCTCGTATCCCGACTCGACGGTGTAATCGCCGTCGGCGACAAATCGTTGTTCGATTCCGGCCCGGTCGAGGGCCCTGTGGTAGCCGATCAGCCGATCCTCTCCCGACACGGTGCCGCGTTCGCCGGTGATGTGGCCGATTCGCCGCCGACCGATTTGAACCAGATGGGCAACGATGTCCTCGGAGGCGGCTTCGTTGTCAACGTCGACGTAGCTGGCGGAACTGTCGTGGCGTCGATGGCCGATCAACACCGTCGGCAGGTCTGAGGAGAGCAGACCATCCACGAGTGGATCGTCGAGAACGGTGGCCGTGCAGATGATCCCGTCAACGAAGTGCGTCGACAAGATCTGATCGAGGGTCGCCTGCTTGGACAGATGCGATAGCCACAACATGAGACCGGTGGCGGTATCGGCCAGGGTCTCGGTGATGCCTTGAAGCATGAGGGACCAATAGGGGTCGGTGAAGAGAGCAAGGGCGGGAGCGTGCATCACGAGGCCAACCACACCGCTTCGCCCGGAGGCAAGGCTGCGGGCAATGAGGTTGGGTCGATAATCGACCCGTTGCAGGACTTCCTGGACCCGGGCCCGGGTGGCGGGCGCAACCGGACCACCGTTTATAACCCTCGACACTGTGGCGCGGGAGACACCGGTCAGGGTCGCCATTTCATCCAGCGTCCGGGCCCTACGGGCCATCGCTCCTCCTCGATCTCCTTCACCGGCTCTGTGGACATCGGCCTATTTTCCTCGGCCCGGTCTGAGAGCGCTCTCAACCCTAGTGCCCAGGATCCGATGCCGTCGACGAAATCCTCTGCTAATTTCCGTTGATATGGCTGAAAGCGCTCTCAGAACCTTTCCCCCGGACTTCGTATGGGGAGCCGCCACGGCTTCCTATCAGATCGAAGGCGCCCCTTTCGACGACGGGAAAAGTGAGAGTATCTGGGACCGGTTCGCCCACACTCCGGGCCGGGTCCACAACGGCGATACCGGCGACATGGCCTGTGACCACTATCACCGCTTCCGGGATGACGTGGCCCTGATGGGAAGGCTCGGGTTGGGCGCCTACCGCTTTTCCATCTCCTGGCCCAGGGTCATCCGCGACGACGGGTCCGTCAATCAAGCCGGCCTCGACTTCTACGACAGATTGGTCGATGAGCTACTGGCGACCGGGATCGAACCACATGCCACCCTGTACCACTGGGACCTTCCGCAAACTCTGGAAGATGCCGGTGGCTGGCCGGTGCGAGCAACGGCTCACGCCTTTGTGGACTACGCAATGGCGGTAGTGGGCCGGTTGGGAGACCGGGTCCGATACTTCTCGACCATCAACGAGCCGTACGTGGTGGCCGATCACGGATACCGCATCGGATCTCACGCCCCGGGCCGATCCGACCCAAAGGCAGCGTTGGCGACAGCTCACCACCTCTTGGTGGCCCATGGTCTGGGTGTCCTCGCTATCAAGTCGATCGCACCCAAGGTGAACGTGGGCATCGTCCTCAACTTCGAAAGCAAGACGCCCGCCACTACCCATCCCCTCGACCTTGAAGCAACTCTGGTTGAGCACGATCATTCCAACCGCTGGTTTCTCGACCCGATCACCGGGCACGGATATCCCTCCGAAGGAAGCAAGGCGTGGGACTGGGATACTCGTGATGCAGCCGCCAACGATCTTGAGATCATCGCCACTCCGATCGACTATCTCGGTGTCAACTACTACACCCGCGCCGTGGTTCGCTCTCCTCTGCTGCCATCACGGACAGAGCCGGAGGTGGAGCGGACGGGCATGGGCTGGGAGGTGTATCCAGACGGACTGACCGACATCCTCCAATTCGTCGCCGCCCGAACCGGAGATCTTCCGCTTTTCATTACCGAGAACGGCGCCGCCTATCCCCTCGACGAGGCCGACCCGGCCCGCGATCCACACCGGAAGCAATTCCTGCTGCGCCACGTCAGTGCCGCCCATGCAGCGCTGCAAAGCGGAGTTCCCCTCCGCGGATACTTCGCGTGGTCCCTTTTCGACAACTTCGAATGGGCCCACGGTTATTCACATCGGTTTGGGATCGTTCACGTCGATTTTGCCACCCAGGAGCGGAGGGTTCGCGACAGCGGCCACTTTTGGGCGGAGATGGCTCGCACCGGCCAAATCCCGGTAGGAGACGCGTAGCCTTTGTCCCCCCGAGCGGAAGCTTGGGGGGCAAGGTACCGCTGGCTGCCGAATAGGCAGCGGCAGGAACC
>CAZPIZ010000049.1:0-10313 GCA_964586615.1 uncultured Acidimicrobiaceae bacterium
TCTTGAAGCCGAGGGGACAAAGGGCTACGCCATTCTTGAAGCGAGGGGACAAATGGCTACGCCATCCTTGAGGGACAAAGGGCTGCCTCTAGCCAACCCATCTTGACTTGGCGCCGATCAGCAGGCACACTTCCCGAACTTGACAGCGCTCATCGAGAGCGGTGGAGGGACAGGCCCTGTGAAACCGCGGCAACCGATTCGTTCGGTGCCAATGCCTGATCGATGAGATGCCTATGGCGGACCCCACTCCGGGTGGATTGCCTCGGCGCTCAACTGAGCGCGTCTAGACGACGAACTAGGAGGTCCCAGCCGTGAGACAAATAGCCGTGAGGCAAGTAAGAGAAGAAATCCCCGGATCCTTCGGGAATATGTGTTGTCGACGCTCTCGGGTGGCACGCCCGGGCGTTCGACGCTCGTAGCTCACCGCCTCCACCCGAGAGCCGTTCCGCTTCCCGCGGTGCTTTGACCTACCCGCACATGAACAAAGGATTCAAATGACTACCACCTACCTCAACGAGGTCGACCTCCCCACGGTCGGCTCCCTGGTCCAGGCCATCCAGGGCGACCCCGACATAGCGCAGACCGTCTGGAAGTCCGAGGTCACCTGGGACGGTGCTTTTCGGACCTCCGCCCGCTCTCGCGACTTCGCCCCGATCGCCTTCGACGAACCGCCGGCGCTGGGAGGGACCAACACCGCTCCCAACCCGGTCGAGCAGATTCTTGGAGCCCTCGGCTCTTGCCTCATCATCGGATATGCGGCCAACGCCTCGGCGGCGGGCATCGAACTCAAGGATCTGAGGATCGAGCTCGAGGGTGACCTCGACCTCCACACCTTCCTCGGCCTCGGACAAGGCAATGCCGGGTTTTCATCGATCAAAGCGACCGTCCACATCGAGTCCGATGCCGACGACGCTGCACTCGACGCTCTCCACCAGAAGGTGGTAACAACCTCTCCGGTAGGGCACACCCTGACCCGGGCAGTGCAGGTCGCAGTCGATCTGGCTTGAATCCATCGTTCTTGTGACGGTTGACCCACCTATGCGGTGGCGAACCGTCACAAGAACCCAGAACAAAGGAGCACACATGAGCAACTACCGCTTCGAGACACTGCAGGTTCATGCCGGCCAGCAGCCCGCCCCGGGGACCAACGCACGGGCGGTCCCTATCTATCAGACGACCAGCTACACATTCAACGACAGCGATCACGCCGCCCGACTGTTCGGGCTTCAGGAGTTCGGGAATATCTACACACGGATCATGAACCCGACGACCGACGTCTTCGAGCAGCGGGTCGCGGCCCTCGAGGGGGGCGTGGCGGCGGTGGCCACCGCTTCGGGTCAGGCCGCCCAGGTTCTCGCGTTTACAACGCTGCTTGAAACCGGGGACAACTTGGTCTCGACTTCGTATCTCTACGGAGGAACCTACAACCAGTT
Organism: uncultured Acidimicrobiaceae bacterium; assembly: GCA_964586615.1. GTDB lineage: Bacteria > Actinomycetota > Acidimicrobiia > Spongiisociales > ZC4RG35 > DATEEG01. The sequence continues at coordinate 1,434 of CAZPIZ010000049.1, forward strand.
CAAGGTGGCGTTCCCCCGAATGGGATTCGGGGTCTCCATCGTCGACGGCGACGACCCGGCCGACTTCGAGAAGGCGATCAACAAGAAGACCAAGGCCCTGTACGTCGAAACAATCGGCAACCCGAAGTACAACATCCCCGACTTCGAGGCACTTGCCGACGTGGCCCATCGCAACAACATCCCGCTGGTCGTTGACAACACCTTCGGGGCGGCCGGTTACCTCGCCCGTCCGATCGACTTTGGCGCCGACATCGTCGTCCATTCGGCAACGAAGTGGATCGGTGGCCATGGCAACTCGATCGGAGGGGTCGTTGTCGACTCAGGCAAGTTCGATTGGAGCAATGGCAAGTTCCCGATCTTCACCGAGCCGGCACCCGGTTACCACGGGTTGGTCTTCACCGACGTTTTCAACGCCGACGGTCCCTTCGGGAACATCGCCTTTGCAATTCGCGCCCGGGTCGAAGGGCTCCGCGACTTTGGAGCAGCGCTCTCGCCCTTCAACTCCTTCCTCTTCCTCCAGGGACTGGAAACCCTCTCGCTGCGGGTCCAGCGGCAGGTAGACAACGCTCTCGAGCTGGCAAAATGGCTCGAGCAGCACTCCAAAGTGACGTGGGTGAGCTACCCCGGCCTTGCCTCGCATCCCTATCACGCCGCCGCCAAGAAGTACCTGCGGAATGGCTTCGGAGGGGTGCTGTCCTTCGGGATCGCCGGTGGCTACGAGGCCGGGAAACGGTTCATCGACCACACCGAGCTCCTCAGCCACCTGGCCAACGTGGGAGACGCCAAGTCCCTCGTGATCCATCCCTCATCGACGACCCACCAGCAGCTCTCGCCCGAGGAGCAAGCCTCAAGTGGTGTCACAGCCGACCTGGTTCGCATCTCGCTCGGGATCGAGCACATCGACGACATCAAAGAGGACATCGATCAGGCCCTGCTCGCAGTGTCCTGATGACGACAGGCGGACCGGACCCCGGGGAGTTGGTCGAGACCAAGTTCTTCGACCTCCCGGATGAACTGCTGCCATTCAAAATGCGCAGCGGTGAGACCCTGCCCGGGGTCCGGCTCGCTTACGAAATCTACGGAGAGATATCACCCGAGAAAGACAACGTCGTCCTTCTCTTTCACGCCCTCACCGGCAGCCAGCACGCGGCTGGATTCAACCCGGGTGTTGAAGGGGTAGAACGGTGGGTGGAGGAAAACCAAACCGGATGGTGGGAGGGGTTCATCGGACCCGGGCTGGCGGTGGACACCGACCACCTGGCAGTGATCTGCGTCAACTATCTGGGCGGTTGTTACGGCACCACCGGCCCGGTCTCGATAGACCTGCGAACAGATGAACCCTACGGGCCCGACTTCCCCCAGGTCCACCTGGCCGACATCGTCGAGTCCCAACTGGCGCTCCTTGATCATCTCGGGGTGGACAAGCTGAAGGCGGTGGCCGGCGCCTCCGTAGGCGCCCTCCTCAGCCTGTCATTGGCCGCCCGGCATCCCGACCGGGTCAAGAACGTGATGATCCTCGCCGGGGGGTTTGGAGGAACCACGCTCCAACGGATGTACAACTTCGAACAGAAGCTGGCCATCTTCAACGACCCCAACTTCAACGGTGGCCGCTACTACGGGGGGACCTTTCCGGCCGCGGGTCTGGCGCTGGCTCGGATCATCAGCCATAAGTCGTTTGTGTCCATCGACGCCATTCGGGCCCGGGCCCGAAACGAAATCATCGACCACCCTTACGTGTCGCATCCCGTCGAGTCCTATTTCTGGCACCAGGGCGAGAAGCTGGTGATTCGCTTCGATGCCAACAGTTATCTGCGGATCATCGACGCCTGGTCAAACTACGAGTTGCTCGACGACACCGGCGCAACAACCCATGTCGAGGCTCTCTCGGTCTGCACGGACCAACGGTGGCACGTGTTCACGATCGATACCGACGTCTGCTTCTACCCGGAGGAGCAAGCAGCTTTGGTGGCAGCCCTCGAGGGTGCCGGGGTCCCGGTCGAATGGATCAAAGTCTCATCACCCAAGGGCCACGACGCCTTCCTGACGGACCCGCATTTGTTCACAGACTCGCTGAGGAAAGCACTCGAGTAAGGAAGTTTCCCCCTCTACCGCGTAACACGCTTTCACACCGGTGGCTTGTCCAATACATCAAGCATTTGTTCCGCCCGGCTTTCCAATAGGCCGCCGGCGATGTTGAGGCTCAGCCGATAGGCCAGCCAGCCGAGCCCGGCCGCCACCATCGCACCAACCAGACCCTGCCAGGGACCAAGCAGCACCGCCGGCAGTCCTACTGCAGCCGCCACCGGGACCGTGAGAGTTCCGGCGGCCAGAACACCTGCGATGGCCACCGCCCCTGCCGCGACAGAGGTACTACGGCTGCCGAACAGGTTCGATTCCGGCATAGGGAACGCCCCCAGGACCGAGGTCACGTTGCCGACTCCGAGCCACACCGCAAGCACGGCAAGCGCGGCCAGGACAGCCGTGACCAGGTGGGAGAGATCCTGGATGACCAGAGAGGTCGCCAGAGCCACCAGACCAATCGCGGGAACCCCGATCAGAGCCAGCGCCAGGTTCTTCCCGGCGAGGATGCGGCGGAGATCGACTCCGGACACCGCATACGCCCAGAACGAACGGTCGTCCATACCGAACAGGTTGAACCCGGTGCTTGCAACCATCCAGGCAATGACCGTCGCCAGAAACGGTGCGTACTCGGTTCCGATCAGGAATCGGCCCGCCCCGAACCCAAGCGCCGCCATCGCGATCACCAGACCGACTGCCTGGGATCGGAATCGAGGGTCCCGGCGCATGTACCGGAGCTCCTTGCCGGCTGTGGCATAGACAGGACCACTTCTTCCCTTGAAGACCCGCGGTACCAACGAGGCGCGTTCGCTGACGGTGCGGACCCGGGCGTTCTCCATCGTCCGCGTCGCCAAACGACCCAGCACGATTTGCCACAGCCACACCACCAGACCGGTGACCACCAGGACATACGCCATCCGCACCATGCCCACCCCCCAGTCCCCCTCACCAAAGTCGGACATCGCCTCACCCATGGCGCCAGGTGGTGTCCACCCGAGAACTGTTCCGAGATCGCCCAACTGAGGGGCCCCATCACCAAAGTCACCGGAGTCGGGTCGATAGCGATTGGCGAAGATGACAACCACCGCGCCCGCCAACGAAATCGCGACGACGCCGATGTCCCTCCCCCGTCTGCTACGGAGAACGTCCGTCAAGAAGGTCGTGACCAAACGTGACGATGCCAGGCACCACACCACGAACAAGAGGCCGGCGACGAGGACTGGAACGATGCTGGCCACACCGCCGACCGACCAAACCATGGCGCCGATCACCGCCAACACGGTGATGACGGTGCCGGGGCCCATGGCGGCAGCAGCCAGCAAACCCGTGGCGAGTCGACCCCGGCTCAACGGCAGCAACTCGAGACGACGGGGATCAACCGTTTCGTCGAGTGCTGCGGCCACCACCGGTATCACCAACCAACCAAGTCCAACCAGGGACAGAACCAGGGCAATCCCATCGCCTCCCCACAGGTAACCGGCTCCGTACGCAAGAAGTCCGAGCAGAGCTCCCATGAAGGCGGCGCCCAGCCAGATCATGACGAACCCGAGAACCCCCAACGCCCCCGCTCGCCGAAGACGGTTGCGGGTGAGGCGAAATTTCAGTCGAACGAAGAGCCCAACCATCCCAGATCCACCCCTTCGGTGCTGCCACCGCCGACCACCTCGACGAACACGTCCTGGAGCCGCCGACCGCCGGTGATCTCGGTCGTCGGGCCCTCGACGAGGATGCTCCCGTCGTCAATGATCATGATCCGATCGCAGAGACGCTCGACCACGTCCATGGTGTGATCCGAGAAGACCACGGTTCCTCCGGCACCGGTGAATCGGCTCAGAATGGTTTCGAGAACCTGGCGGGCCACCGGATCGATTCCGGCGAAGGGCTCGTCGAGAAATACCACCCGGGGGCTGTGCAGCAGCGCGCAGGCAATCGCGACCTTCTTGGTCATGCCGAGGCTGTAGTCGGCGACGAGCGTTTCCGCTGCCTCCTCCAGATCGAGAAGCCGGAGAAGGTCGTCGGCCCGTTCGGAGACCACGGCGGGGTCCATGCCCCTCAACAGACCATTGAACTCGATGAGCTCACGTCCGCCGAGTCGTGTGAACATGGACGGGCTATCCGGCACCATCCCCAGGCGGGTCTTGGCTCCAACAGGGTCGGCCCAGACGTCGTGACCGGCCACCTCGACCGTTCCCGAGTCCGGGCGAAGCAACCCGCAGGTCATCCTCAACAACGTGGTCTTCCCGGCTCCGTTGGGTCCGCATATCCCGAAGAACGAACCGGTGGGGATATCGACGCTGATCTCGTTGACCGCCATCTTTGGCCCGTACCGCTTGGTCAGTTGTCGATAGGAGACCGCCGATCCGTTCATTGGTTATGAGGTGGCGGGTGGAGCAGCGTTGAAGGCGGGCAGTCCGGTGATCGCCTGGCCAAGGATGAGGGTGTGGATCTCGTTGGTGCCCTCGTAGGTGAGCACGGTCTCCAGGTTCATCATGTGCCGGATGACCGGATACTCCAGGGTGATTCCGCTTGCCCCCAGGACCGACCGGGCCGTACGGGCCACGTCGAGGGCATTGCGCACGTTGTCGAACTTCCCGAAGCTCACCAACTCCGGGGTGATCCTGGCCTCATCCTTCATGCGACCCAGGTGGAGGGCAACGATGGTGCCACGGTTCACCTTGACCATCATCTCCACCAGCTTCTGCTGGGTCAGCTGGAAGGATGCAATCGGAACTCCGAACTGAACCCGGCTCTTCGAGTAATCAAGAGCCGCTTCATAACAAGCCCGAGCCGCCCCCATGACTCCGAACAGGATCCCGAATCGAGCCTCATTGAGACATGAAAGAGGGCCTCGCATGGACGAGACGCCGGGAAGCACGAAATCGCCAGGCACTCTGACATTGTCGAGCACCAACTCTGAGGTGATCGAAGCCCGCAGCGACGCCTTGCGATGTATCAGGTTGGCCGTGAACCCCAAGGTGTCGGTGGGGACGATGAACCCTCTGATCCCCTCCTCGGTCCGGGCCCAGACGATGGCGACGTCGGCCACGTTCCCGTTGGTGATCCACATCTTGGTTCCGTTGATGACCCAGTCCGAACCGTCTTTGCGGGCATTGGTCCGCATCGAGGAAGGGTCGGAGCCGGAGTCGGGTTCGGTAAGCCCGAAACATCCGATGATGTCGCCGGCAGCCATTCCAGGTAGCCAGGTCTGCTTCTGCTCGTCTGAGCCGAACTCCCAGATGGGGAACATCGCCAGCGAACCCTGGACCGAGACGAACGAACGGGTGCCAGAGTCCCCGGCCTCCAACTCGATGCAAGCCAACCCGTATGCGGTCGCACTGGTACCCGCACAGCCGTACCCCTCCAGGTGCATGCCGAGGAGCCCGAGGGCTCCCATCTCCTTGGCGAGCTCCTTGGGAAAGGTCGCCTCCTCCCACCAGGTGCCCACTTCAGGGAGGATCCTCTCTTCGGTGAACCGGCGAACGGTGGCGCGCAGCAACCTCTCCTCGTCCGAGAGGAGAGAATCGATATCGAGGAAGTCGTAAGGATCGGGGGAGGCCATGGGAGGAAAGGGTAGTTATGGGTGGTGAGGGGTGGGAGGGGGTGTGCGTGGTACGTGGTGCGCCGATCGAGGAGAGTTCGGCCGCATTTACGGTTCCGACGTAGAACGTAAAACGTAAAACGCGAAACGTCTCAATTGCTGTAGGTCACCGCGAAGATCGGGGCCCAGCGGGCCATCAGGGAGCCGTACTGCTCTCCGGCCCGGTCCCAATCACCTGCCTCCAGGGCCTCGATCGACGACCAAACCTCGGCTGCCGAATCGTCCAGGATGAGGTCTGCCTCGGCAAACAGGTCGACGATGCCGGCGTAATCCAGTTCGATCATTGCGTCGGTCGGGAAATCGGCCAGCCAGGCACCTAGAGCGCTCAACTCGGTGACGATGGCATCTGGCATTTCAGCGGCATTGAGCACCTCCACCGCCCGATTGATCCGAGCAGTGGCCTCGCCGAGGTTGGTTCGGTATCGAAGCTCGGTCCGAACCCCAGCCGTGTCAAGCAAGCGCTCAGACGGATCGAAGATGACAAACCAGCGAACTGGCACGTGCCAGGCCGACGTCAGGATGTGGGACCGGATCTCGGGGTCCCGGCGGCGGAGATCCTTGAGTTCACGATCCGCCTGCCGGGCCACGTCCTCGGGGATGACCACCGGGCGCCCCCAGGACTCAAAGGCCCGGTAGAGGGCGAGCACCCCTTCGAGCATCCGCAGTTGGGGGCGGCGGGGGCAGACGAACGTCCGGCCCCTCCACTCGGCGATCCAGGCGTCATCGATCATCGACTCGCCTATGAAGCCATATGGCTCCCACCGGCGGGTGCGTTCGGCCGGATCCTCAGGATGGGGCTCGCAGCCTGGCACCCCGTCCTCCGGCAGGTAGACACGCAAATAGGCGGACTTGATCACTCGGCCATCCTAAGTCGCAAATGAGTATTTGCCAGGGGCGCGGTAGTAGGGCGAGGGGTAGACTTGTCGGCAGGACGGAGGAGGAAAGGGTCGGCCCTTCTTGCTTGTACTGGACCCAATCCATCTGATAGCTGAAGCCGTCGAGGGCGATATTGCCCTCAGGATCAACGGTTTCCTGAAGAGGATTCGACTCGCAGGAAATCCTTTGGTTCGCAGCGGCGATCTCCTAGGAACAATTAGGCACCCCCTAAGCATTGGGTCCCGCTTGAGCGGGGCCCAATGCTTTGTGACCGGAAGGTTGAAAGGGTCCTCCTGATGGAATTGACGAAAAGGGCACTGCACCATCGACAGCTCGGCCTGTCCGACGAGGCGGTGCTGGAGATGTATCGCCTGATGCTCACCGCCCGCCGGGTCGACGACCGGATGTTCGCTCTCAATCGTCAGGGCCGGGTCCCTTTCGTGGTCGGTTCGTCTGGGCACGAAGCGATCCAGGTGGCATCAGTGTTTGCTCTCGACCGCGAGCACGACTGGTTGCTTCCCTATTACCGCGACATGGGAGTCGCGCTGGCCTGGGGAACGTCACCGCTCGATGTCTTCCTGGCCGTCTTCGCCCGCAAGACCGATCCCATATCGGGTGGCCGCCAGCTTCCGAATCACTGGTCGGACCCCGTCACCAGGGTCTTCACCCAGTCTTCGGCCATCGCCACCCAGTATCCGCATGCAGTGGGCATCGCTAAGGCGCTCAAACTCGATGGTCGCCCTGGTGTTGTGGCCGTGTACGGAGGGGAAGGATCGACGTCGGAGGGCGATTGGCACGAGGCGATGAACTTCGCCAGCATCCACCGTCTGCCGGTGGTGTTCATCATCGAGAACAACCATTACGCCATCTCGGTCCCGGCCAGCCAGGGCGTTGCCGGATCTATCTCGAAGCGAGCCGAGGGCTATGGGATGAACGGCTATCTGATCGATGGCAACGATCCCCTGGTGGTGTATCGAGCGGTGAAGGAAGCAGCCGACGAGGCCCGTCGCGGATTGGGACCGAGCCTTATCGAGGCTGATACCTACCGGTACTACGCCCACACCTCCGACGACGACGATCGCTTGTACCGCTCCCGCGAGGAGGTCGAGGACTGGCGACGACACGACCCGGTGGTCATTCTCAAGCAATACCTGATCGAGGAGCGTCTGCTTTCGGAAGTCATGGAGAACCGCATCGAGCAAGAAGTCGTCGAAGACGTCGCCCTGGCCGTTGAGGCGGCCGAAAAAGCACCTGCTCCTGACGATCCCTTCAGCCACGTTTACGCCAAGGTGATCGAGCCCGGTCCAGCGGTCACGGTCCCCGAGCCGGAGCCCAAGGGCCCCGAGGTGAATCTCATCACCGCCGTCAACCGGGCAATCCACGACGTCATGACTGCCCATGCAGACACGGTTGTGTTCGGAGAAGACGTCGGCGGAAAAAAGGGTGGTGTGTTCAAGGCCACCCAGGGAGTCACCGACGCCTTCGGAGACGAAAGGTGCTTCAACACCCCGATCTCGGAGTCGCTCATCGCCGGAGCCGCCATTGGGATGGCGGCGGCCGGGAAGCGCCCCATTGCCGAAATCCAGTTCGCCGACTACATCCACCCCGCCTTTGACCAGATCGTGTCCGAGGCCGCCCGGATTCACTATCGAAGCGACGGCCGCTGGTCCTGTCCGATCGTGATCAGAGCGCCGTTCGGTGGCGGGATCCACGGTGCGCTCTATCACTCCCAGTCGATCGAAGCCCTCTACGCCCACATACCGGGCCTCAAGGTCGTCGTCCCCTCGACACCGGCCGACGTCAAGGGTCTTCTCATGGAGGCAGTCGAGGACCCAGACCCGGTGCTCTTTCTGGAGCCGAAAAAACTCTATCGATTGGCCAAGGGCCCCTACCCCGAAGGGGAGTGGAGAGTCCCTCTCGGAAAGGCGGCCATCCGCCACCCAGGCACCGACGTCACCATCCTCACATACGGCGCGATGGCCCACTTCACTATGGAGGCCGTCGGACCCCTCGCTGATCTCGGGGTCTCGGTCGAAGTGATAGACCTGCGCACGCTTAAGCCACTCGACTGGGCCACGATCGAAGCCTCGGTCAAGAAGACGAGCCGGGTTCTGATCATCCACGAAGACAACGAGTTCGTCGGATACGGCGCCGAGCTGGCGGCACAGATAGCGGACAAGGCCTTCGAATGGCTCGATGCCCCGGTGCGGCGCTATGCCGCCCCGGACGTCCCTAGCTTCCCCTATGCGACCGAACTCGAAGAGATGGTCTACCCGAATCCGGAAGGCATCATCCGCCATGCCCAGGAGCTGGCCAAATACTGAACC
>CAZPIZ010000050.1:0-1960 GCA_964586615.1 uncultured Acidimicrobiaceae bacterium
ATCGTCCCCACATTCACATGCGGCTTCGTCCGCTCAAACTTCGCCTTACCCATGGCTCAAATCCTCCTGGGATCCTTCCTCGGTCGTACAGCCCCCCACCCTTCCGGTTGGGGGACAAAGGCTACGCCCTTCCTTTGTAGCGGCGGGCAGACTCGAACTGCCGACCTCTCGATTATGAGTCGAGCGCTCTCACCGACTGAGCTACGCCGCCTCGTGTGCGACGAGCCCTCTCATCGCTCCGAGCCCCCTTGCGGAATCGAACCGCAGACCTCCTCCTTACCATGGAGGCGCTCTGCCTGCTGAGCTAAGGGGGCGTGTTCTATTCGGTTGGGCCTATTCAAATTGGCCATTCGTTTGGCATACACCGGGACTTCGTAGACCCGTTGGTGGCCGTGCCGGGAGAAGGATTTGAACCTCCGAAGGCATTGCCGGCAGATTTACAGTCTGCTCCCTTTGGCCGCTCGGGCATCCCGGCAAAAACCCCAACAATCTCTCGTCGAATCGCCAAATATTCTTCGAAGCAATGGCGACGCCACAAGATGGCTCAGGGCCGCAGCATCATAGCGAGGGGGGCATTGCGGACCCAACCTGGCCCGCCTTCGACCGGACCAGGGCGAGGGCAGCGATGGGAGCCAGGGCTCCCACCACCCAGCCTTGAACGACCCCGACGCTAGCCAACAAAGACCCGACGACGAGCGATGCGACCCCAACCACGATCAAGCCCCGGCGCAGGTTCGATAGCAGCCGATCCCGAACGTCTGGCTGAACCTCCCCGAAACCCATCTCCCGCTCGATCATCGCTAGCTGGCGCTGTCGGCCGGCGACCATAAGGAGCGCGACCGCGAGGGGGTAGGCGGCACCCAGACCCACCCAGATCGGACGGACCACGAGGATCGCCACGATGCCGAGGGCAAGAGCCATCTTCAGGATGGTGGAAACCATCGCCAGGTGGCGGAGAGACCATGCCGGTCCCCTCCGGGCCGCTTCCACCGAGAAGAGAATCGCCCAGCCCACGACGGCCACCGGGACCGCCGCCGCCACCAGCAGACCGGTTTCGGGTGGAAGCGGGTTCAACGGATGCCGCTGGCCATCTGCTGGAGACGTTCGATCCGCTCCTCGATCGGAGGGTGGGTCGAGAACAGCTTCATGAGCCCCCTGCCACCTCCCCCGCGGCGACCAAATGCCTTCAGAGGATCCTCGATGAAGAGCTGGCTGACAGCCGGGTTGACCTTCATCGGGATTTGGGCGGTTCCGACCCCGAGCTTGGCCAGTGCCGAAGCGAGCGACATCGGCCTCCCGGTCAGAGTGGCTCCGGAGGCGTCGGCTTGGTACTCCCTCGAGCGCGAGATCGCCATTCTGATCACCATGGCTGCGATGGGGGCGATGATGAGCGAGAGCAAACCAGCTATCGCCGCAAGCGGGTTGTTGCGATCGTCACGACCACCACCCATGAACATCGCCATTCTGGCGAAGATGCTGAGCGCGGCCGCGAGCATGGCCGCCACCGAGCTGATCAGGATGTCCCGGTTCAGGACATGGGACAGTTCGTGGGCAAGCACACCCTCCAGCTCATCGTTGTTCATGGATTGGAGAAGACCCGCCGTCACGGCAACCGCGGCGTGCTTGGGGTTACGGCCGGTGGCGAAGGCGTTCGGCTGTGGGGAATCGATCCTGTAGATCCTGGGCATGGGCATGTCGGCTCGCGCCGCCAGATTGCGAACGATGGCGTAGACCTGAGGCAGCTCGTGCTCTTCGACCGGTTTGGCCCGGGAAGCGGCCAGGGCCATCTTGTCGGAGAAGAAATATGCAACGAAGTTGAGGACGCCAGCGAAGATCAGACCGATCCAGAAGCCGTTGGCACCTCCAAAGCTGTACCCAAGCCACCACACCAATGTGGTCAACAGAGCGAGGAGTCCTACGGTCTTGAGATTGTTGGTCATCGTTAGAGGAATCGTACCGA
>CAZPIZ010000050.1:2060-5550 GCA_964586615.1 uncultured Acidimicrobiaceae bacterium
CGGGCCAATTCGAGCTCGCGGGATCGCAAATCCGAAAGCACCTGACGCAACCCGTACCGGGCTAGAAAATCGTCCTGACGGTCCAACGTCACCGTCGCTCCAGTTGCCTCGGCGGCCGCTACTAGCGCCGTGAAGTTGACGTCGGCCGTGATGTCGGTGGCGCCGGGTTCATCAAGGGGGTGAGGACCAAGGTGGTGGGAGCGATAGGTCCGCAGAGTTCCGTCCCGTCTTCTCGGCGCGAGGTTTTCGGCTGTGTCTCCGTAGTCGATCACCATCACCGATCCGGCAATGAGCCGGGAGAGCATGCGCTCGAGCCACTTGCCCCCACCGATCTGAACCTCGACCCAGCCGCCCACCTCCACCAGGCCACTAAACCGGTCGAGCCACGACTCGACCTCAAGCCGGGGAGGAGCATCGATGAACGCCAACGCGTTGCCATCAAGGCCGACCCACCGCTCTCGCCACCCCCGGTCGGTGAGTTGTGCGACGGCCATCGGCAAGTTGTCGAGCAGCTCATTGGCGATGACCACTCCCCGGATCGATGTCGGCAACTCGTCGAGCGATGCGACCACCCGATCGGGCCCGAGAAGTCCGGCGAGCGCTTGACGGGCGGGCGGCGAAACCTCAACGGCCCACGCCTCGACCGAGTCGGTTTCTAATGAGTTGGTCTCGAGAAGGGGCCGGAGCAGGGAGCCCGAGCCGGCCCCCACCTCGACCACCGAGAAGGGATCTCCGATCCGGGCGTGCTCGGCCTCGACGTATTTGGCCAGGGTCTGCCCGAACAGCGAGCTGACCTCGGGGCTGGTGAGAAAGTCACCGGCTTTCTGCGATCGCAAGGTCTGGCCGGCAAAGAAACCCCCGGGCCCGTACAAGGCGAGTTCCATAAAGCGCTCGAAGGGAATCGGGCCGGAGGCGGCGATCTCCCGGCGGATTACGTCCATGACCCTGAGTGTGGCGTGTTTCCAACATCGGAGGGGGAGGCGAAGCCGGCTTCCGTCTATGGTCCCAACATGGACTTCGGACTCTCCATCTTTCCAACCGACAACACGCTGGGGCCGATCGAAACCGGACGGGCGGCCGAAGATGCCGGTTTCGAGTCGCTGTTTTTTCCGGAGCATTCGCACATCCCGACTTCCCGGGAGACCCCGTGGGGAGGTGTAGCCGACGCTCTTCCGCTTCCCGAGTGGTACTGGCGGTCGCTGGATCAGTTCGTTGTGCTGGGAGCGATAGCAGCAACGACCACCCGGCTGAAGCTGGGAACCGGGATCACCCTGGTGGCACAGCGCGATCCGATCTGGCTCGCCAAGGAAGTGGCCACCGTTGACCTCCTCTCGAATGGTCGTGTCCTGTTCGGCATCGGTTACGGATGGAACAAAGAAGAAATGGCCTCCCACGGCGTGGCGTACACACAGAGACGGAGCCTCTTGCGAGAGAAGATCCTCATGATGAAAGAGTTGTGGACCAACGACGTTGCCTCGTTCGACGGTGAGTTGCTCCAACTCGAGCCTTCGTGGGCGTGGCCGAAGCCGGTGCAGAAGCCACACCCGCCGATCCTCATGGGCGGAGCGGCCGGACCACACACCATCGCACACATGGTCGAGTTCTGCGATGGATGGATGCCGTTGGCAAACCGGCATGATCTCGTCGGGAACCTATCCAAGGTTCGCGGGGCGGTTGAGGCGGCGGGTCGCGATCCGGCGACGTTCAGCATCACCACCTCGGCGGCCAAGGCATCGGCGGAGAATGTCGAGCAATTGATCGGCCTTGGGGTCGACCGCATCGTGTTCAATCTTGCCCAGCGAGAACCGGCGGAGGTGCTCGAACGCATCGAAGCGCTCCGGGATCTCGTGGCCGACTATCGCTAGCCGAGTTCGATCGGCTCCCAGCCACGCAAGGCGTTCAGGCGGGCCAGCCCCGACGCCGCTTTCAGTTCCGTGATGGCTATCGGGCGTTCCGCCATCCGACCGGTGGCAAGCAACTCGGCCCGGTAGGTGCCGGGCAACAACCCTGCCGATACCGGCGGTGTCCACCACGATCCATTCATTTCGACGGCCAGATTGCCGATGGTGGTCTCGGTGACCTCGCCGACAGGATTGATGAGGATGACGTCATCGACTTTGCCGCACCGGGCCCGGGCCCCGTCATATATCTTGCGGTTGCTTGTCTTGTGATAGAGAAAGACGTCGACGGGATCGATCGGCATCGAGTCGACCGCCGCCCGCACCGTCGAGGGACGGGGGAGGTTGCCGGTCTCGACCGCGATCTTTCCAGTGCGGTCGACGGTCAGTCGCAGACGCAACAGACCGGAGCGCCCGGCCACCGCGGCCCGGAGCGCCGCCCGCACCTCGGCTGGATCCAGGAGAATGTCGAAGTACCGGGCCGAAGCGGTGAGACGCTCGAGGTGGCGGTCAAGCAGCCAGAAACCATCGCCCGCCGACCATCTGATCGTCTCGATCAGATCGAAAGACGAGCTGGCTCGGTCTAGCACTTGGACCTTCAGAAGGGCCTCTTCGTACTCACCTGCAGGTGTGGAATCGTAGGTCACTCCCCCACCGGTCCCATAGGTCGCGATGCCTGTGGCCCGGTCGACCAGCACCGTCCGGATGGCGACGTTGAAGGCCCACTCCGGTTCGCCTCCGGCTCCGGGGCCACCAAAGCCGACCGCTCCGCAATAGACACCACGAGGGTCTGCCTCGAGCTCCGTGATGATGGCCATGGTCGAGACCTTGGGCGCCCCCGTGATCGATGCGCACGGAAAGAGTGCAGAGAAAACGTCGTTGAGAGCTGTGGCAGGACGAGGCTCGGCTTCGACGGTCGAAGTCAGCTGCCAAACCGTGTCGTACTTTTCGGTCGTGAATAGGGCCGGCACCGTCACCGACCCGACCCGGGCAATTCGACCGAGGTCGTTGCGAACCATATCGACGATCATGAGGTTCTCGGCCTTGTCCTTCTCGGACGCTTCAAGCATGGCTCTTTGCTGTTCGTCGTCTGCGGACATCAGACCGCGTCTGGCCGTGCCCTTCATCGGCTTCGAAACGATGCGGCCATGACGCCACTCGAAGAACAGCTCCGGAGAGGCGGAGGCGACCACCCAGCGGCCGGTATCGATTAGAGCTCCGTAGCCGCAGGTCTGGGCGTTGACCAGATCGCGGTAAAACGCCTCGACGGATCCATCGAAGGGAGCAGCCAACCGAAACGTGAAATTCACCTGGTAGGTGTCACCAGCCCGGATTCGCTCCCTGATCATTTTGACCGAGCGGTGGTAGTCCTCGCTCGACAGCGTGGTCTGCCAGGGCTCCAGGGCGTATGGCCCTTCCGCCAGCACCGGAGCCGGACCCCGGGTCCGCGCCACCCCAAACCACGCCAGGGGAAGCTCGGCGGCAGGACCCTCCGGGCGGTCGACGACCATCATTGCCGAGTCGAAGGCAGGCGCCGCTTCGTAGCTGACAAAGCCGGCCACCCATCGTCCCCGGGCTACCTCTCGCTCTGC
>CAZPIZ010000050.1:5650-10245 GCA_964586615.1 uncultured Acidimicrobiaceae bacterium
TTCCTGGACGTACTCGTAGCCGAAACGGCCCTTGATGCAGAGGTGGCCGTTCGTGATCGAATGATCGATCGGCGAGGTGACCTTGACGATCCGGTTGTCCTGGACGTGGAGATCGAGGTTGCAACCCACCCCGCAGAACGAGCAGATCGTGCGAGTGACGCTCTGGCGTTCTTCTTCCCACATCTCGGCCTGTCTCAACTCGTATTCCGATCGGAACATCAATGCTCCGGTTGGACACACCCCGATGCAGTTGCCGCAGAAGACACAGGCACCCTGGGACAGGTCAACGTCGAACTCGGTCGAGATCCGGGCGTCGAATCCCCGCCCGGCAACGGAAATAGCGAAGGTGTTCTGGGCATCTTCGCCACAGGCTTCGACGCACTTGTAGCAGAGAATGCACTTGGAGTAATCACGCACATAGAGGGCGTTATCGATCTTCACCGGCTGATGAACAGTCTCGGCGACAGCCCCGTTGACCTGGGCATGATGCCCCGGATGACGGTGGTCGCGATCGGTGACCTGTCCCTCCGACGGTCCGAACCTCTCGGGCCTGGCGGCGTACCGGTCAATCCATCCGCTGACCTCGGCACCGGCCAACGAGAGGTCAGCCGACGACGCCAGAAACTCGAGCACCATCTTTCGTGAGTGTCGGACCCGCTCGCTGTCGGTCTGGACCGACATCCCGGCTTCGACCCTACGCGAGCAAGATGGCACCAGGGTTCGACTGCCCTCAACCTCGACCACGCACACCCGGCAAACGTTGACCGGAGTGAGGGTCTCCAAGTAACAGAGAGTCGGTTGATCTTTGCCGAGAGCACGACAGGCATCGAGCAAGGTCGACCCTTCCGGCACGACGACCTCGACCTCATCGATCGTGAGCGTTACGTCAGACATCTGGCTGCTCACACCAGGCCCCTCGAAATGGCCGACCGCACCACCGACGCCGCCGTATGCCCCAGACCGCAGATGGAGGCATCCCTCATCGCCCGATCAATCTCGTCGATCAGGCCGACATCGATGCCACCGGTGGCCCGTGCCACCGCCTCCTCGACCCGCACCGTGCCGACCCGGCAGGGGACGCATTGACCGCAACTCTCGTCTCGAAAGAAGCGGGCCACCCGTCGCACCACATCCCGCATATCGCGGGTGGAGTTGAACACCATGATGACCCCCGAGCCCAATGAAACCCCAGCGGCCCGGGCGGCCTCAAAGGTGAGAGGCAGGTCGAGATGCTCGGCCCCAACGAAGAAACCGGCCGCTCCCCCCAGCAGGACCGCCGCCAGATCGCTCTCCAGTCCGCCCGCCAGGTTGATTAGATCGCCCAGGGTGGCACCGAACTCGACTTCGTAGACGCCCGGCCTGACGACATCACCCGAGAGACAGAAAAGGCGGGTTCCACTCGAATCGGCCGTGCCGATGGATGCAAACGCTTCCCCGCCTTCGAGAACGATCCGATTGACGTTGATCAAGGTCTCGACGTTGTTGATGACAGTGGGCCGGTTGAAGAGGCCCGACTGAACCGGGAAGGGAGGCTTCTGTCGTGGCTCGCCCCGAAAGCCCTCGATCGAATTGAACAGAGCCGTCTCCTCACCGCATATGTAGGCGCCCTGTCCACGTCGGATCTCGATGTCGAATGAGAGATCCGATCCGAGGATGCCCTCACCAAGCAGACCCGCCGCCCGGGAGGATTCGATGGCGGCCGCCATTCGTGCAGTGGCGCCGGGATACTCACCACGGACGTACAGGTACCCACGACCGGCGCCGACCGCAAATGCGGCAATGGTCATGGCCTCGATCAAGGCGAATGGATCGCCTTCCATCACCACCCGGTCCTTGAAGGTCCCCGGTTCGGATTCGTCGGCATTGCACACCACGATCCGAGGGGCTGTTTCTCTCGCCACCGCCTCCCACTTGGTTCCGGTCGGAAAGGCCGCACCACCACGGCCCTTGAGGCCGGATTTCTTGATCTCATCGATCACGACCGACGGACCCAGGACCATCGCTCGAGCCAGCGCCTGGTATCCACCGTGAGCCCGGTAGCTATCGAGAGAGGTGGGGTCGGCCACACCGATCCGGGATAACAGGTGGAGGGGATGAACAAAGCTGGGATGATCCATCACCTCGGCCCCTGCCAGGGCGGAAGTGATATCGCTGACCGTGGCCGGTGCGACGATGAGATCGCTCCGGGCCGCTCGCTGGACGAAGGCGGCCGGACGATGGTCGCAGAGCCCGAGACAGGGTGTGGTGACCACGTCGGCTCGATCCCCCAGGGCAGCCAGGAGGTCGCTGCCCCCGGATTGACGACACGCCACGTCGTCACAGACATGAACGACGATCGGAGGTCTTTCCTCGGTGGAGATCAGCGTATAGAACGAGGCCACCCCGTAGGCCTCGGCCGGAGGCACCACCAGACGGCGGCTGACCTCATTTAGCCCGCCCGGGCTCACCCATCCGATCTCGGATTGAAGTGCTGCCAGGGCAGGGAGCAGCAGATGCCGGAGACTGCGGGCGTCGTGCCCACCCCGGACAACCCGGCCCGGAACTTCTACCGTTTCGCCGGCGGCCACGGTTCCTTCCACGACCTCGCGTTCGGCGGGCGTGGCCTCGGCAGCCATGAATCGGAGGTCCACTCAGACCCCAACCCTCTCGGTTGATTCTTTCTCACTGTTGGTCTCTTCGGAAACTGCCTGCCCGGGTTCGACCCTGTCCAGCCTGACGGCTGTTGCCTTGAACTCGGCGGTGCCCGACTTCGGATCCCACGCTTCGATCGTGAGCTGGTTGACATCGGCGGTTTCGGCGTAGTGGACGCTCATGAAGACCAGGCCCTGGCGGAGGCTGTCATCGACTCGCACCGGGACCTGGATGGATCCGCGACGCGATGACACCCAGAGCAGGTCGCCGTTGTCGACTGCGAGACGCCCGGCGTCTTCGGGGGATACGTCGAGGGTGCCGCCGATCCGGATCGGGGAGTCGAACCCCCCCGACTGCACTCCCGTGTTGAAGCCATCGAGATAACGGCCGGTGGTGAGCCGATAGGGGTAGTCATGGGTGAGACGATCGACCGGAGCAACCCATTCGGTGGGGATGAAGGGCGCAGGGTCACCCACCACCGGATCGGCCCAGAGCCGGTGATGGATGAACTTCTCGCCAGGGTGGTTCTCATCCCAGCAGGGCCACTGGATTCCGCCCAAGGTATCCAGGCGCGGGTAGCTCATACCGGCGTGCATGGGTGAGACCCGGCGCAACTCGTCCCAGGCCTCCTCCGGGCTCGGATGGCCCCAACCTCTGCCAAGGGCATCAGCAAAATCGTTGATGATCGACAGGTCGGTGCGGGCTTCGCCTGGTGGTTCGAGCGCTTTGCGTACTCGTTGCACCCGACGCTCGCTGTTGGTGACGGTCCCCTCCGACTCACACCAATCGGCGGCGGAGGGGAACACCACGTCGGCCATCGCGGCGGTACGGGTGAGGAATATGTCCTGAACGACCAGGAAGTCGAGACCGGCCAGGAGCTTGCGGGCGTGGTTCACGTCGGCTTCGGAGTCGGCCGGGTTCTCCCCTATCACGTAGAGACCCCGCAGCATCCCTGCCTCCATCGCTTCGAACATCTGAGTCAAATGCCAGCCGCGCTTGGGGGGGATGCTCCGTCCCCAGATCCCCTCGATGCGAGTTCGGATCTTTTCGTCCTCCACGTCCTGGAAGCCCGGGAGCTTGTTGGGTATTGCACCCATATCGCCCCCTCCCTGGACATTGTTCTGCCCGCGGAGGGGGGCCAGCCCGGACCCGTAACGCCCGACATGACCGGTCAGAAGAGCCAGGCTGATCAATGCCAGCACGTTGTCGGTGGCGTTGTGATGCTCTGTGATGCCGAGGGTCCAGCAGATCTGAGCCGTGTCGGCCGTCGCATAGGCGACCGCCATCTCCTCGATGACGTCTCCGGGAATCCCGGTGATCTCGGTGGCGCGCTCCAGCGGGTACTCCTTGACGGTTTTGGCATATGCCTCGAAGCCGGTGGTGGCCCGGTCGATGAATTCCTTGTTGTGAAGATCGCGCTCGATGATGACCTTGGCCATTGCGTTTGCCAGGGCGATGTCGGAGCCGACATCAATGCCAAGCCAGACGTCGGCCCACCGAGCCGACTCGCTTCGTCGAGGATCGATGCAATACAGACGGGCTCCGTTGTGAACCCCTTTCAAGAGGTGATGGAAAAAGATCGGGTGAGCGGCGCGCGCGTTCGAACCCCAGAGGAGGATCACGTTGGTGTGCTCGATCTCCTCGAAGGAACTAGTTCCACCGCCTGCTCCAAACACTGCCGCCAGACCGGCGACGGAAGGAGCATGTCAAGTACGGTTGCAACTGTCGATGTTGTTGGTGCCCAGGACCGTGCGGGCGAACTTCTGAGCCAGATAGTTGAACTCGTTGGTCGCCTTCGAGCACGAGAATATCCCCAGGGCGTTGGCGCCATGGGCGGCTTTGACGCCCCCCAGACCGGCGGCGGCCGCCGTCAAAGCCTCGTCCCAGGAGGCAGGGCGGAGCTCGCCGCCAACTCTGACCAGCGGGGTGTGCAAGCGGGTCATACGTGCCATGTCATCACCTCC
>CAZPIZ010000051.1:0-5902 GCA_964586615.1 uncultured Acidimicrobiaceae bacterium
TCGACGATTCCCGGCGCCACTCCCAGGAAACCAGTGGTCTCACCCGTCTCCGGGTTGACCCGGGAAGCGAGAGTGACGGTGACGACCCTCTCCGTCTCACCACGTTCGATCGTCAGGTCGACGGTCTCGCCAGGTCGGCTGGCCAGGGCCGACGACACATCATTCCAATCGGGTGTCGGTTGTCCGTCGACGGAAACGACCCGATCGCCGGGCCGCAACCCGGCCTCGGTGGCCGGGGTGGGGCGTCCGCCTTCCAACGTCGCCACTACTTCTTCGATGTTCGTGGATAGCTGCGAGACGCCTTGCGAAATGAGAATTCCAAAGAAGATCAGATAGGCGATGAGGAAGTTCATCCCCACGCCGGCCAGGACTACGACAGATTTCTTCCAGAACGCCTTCTCGCGATAGGTGCGGCCGACGTCGGCCGGATCGATTTCCTCGAGAGGATTCATGCCGACGACTCGCACATAGCCGCCTAGCGGCAGCAGCTTCACCCCGTATTCGGTCTCGCCCCGTCGAAACGACCAGAGCTTGGGCCCGAATCCGAAGAAGAACTCGGTGGCCTTGATCCCGACTGCCTTGGCGGCCAAGAAGTGGCCGAACTCGTGAGCAGTGACGAAAAAGACGATGGCGAGGATTCCGGCGATTCCACCGAGCAATTCAGGGCTCCCTGTTCCTGGCGACAAGTGAGGGTTGAATCACGCTACCGAGTAACCACAGGTATATGTCGATCAGCAGGCCCCGCCGATGAGCGCCACGGCCGCCGCCCGAGCCTGTCGGTCTATCTCGATCACGTCCTCCAACCTGGAGGGTTGGACGTTCGCAACGGTGTCCAGGGTTCCAGCGATTACCCGTGGAATCCCGGTAAAGCCAAGGCGACCCTGGAGAAAGGCCTCCACCGCCACCTCATCGGCGGCGTTGAAGATCGCCGGAGCCGCGCCACCAACCCGGCCGGCCTGGTAGCCGAGCTGCAAGGCCGGGAAAGCGTCGAGATCCGGTTCTTCGAAAGTGAGGGACTGGCCCGGCCAGACAAAGGGCTCCACCAGCGATCGGCCTCGCGAAGGATGGGTTAGGGCAAAGGCGATCGGGATCTTCATGTCCGGACGACCGAGGTGGGCCTTGAAGGAACCATCGGAGAATTCCACCATTGAGTGGACGATGCTCTGGGGGTGGACCAGCACCGAGATCCTGTCGAATTCCAAATCGAACAGATAGTGGGCTTCGATGACTTCCAGGGCCTTGTTGACCAGCGTTGCGGAATCAACAGTGATGCGTTTGCCCATCACCCAGTTGGGATGGCGAAGGGCCTGATCGGGGGTGACCTTCTCGAGTCGTTCCTGGTCCCAACCTCGGAACGGGCCGCCGCTTGCGGTGAGGATGACCCGTTCCACACCTTCAGGGTGTTCACCGACAAGGCACTGGAAGAGGGCGGAATGCTCGGAGTCCACCGGGATCAGCTCGCCTCCCCGTTCGAGAGCCGCCCTCACCAGGGGGCCAGCGGCAACCAGCGACTCCTTGTTGGCGAGTGCGAGGCGGTTGCCGGCTTCGAGGGCTGCGAGGGTATGGGGCAGGCCGGCCACACCCACCACCGCGTTCATGACGATGGCGTCCCGGGTGGCGGCAAGGGCTGTTAGAGCCTCGGATCCGAACTCGACTGAGCGCCCATCAAGGGCCGTTTCGAGGAAGCGCCTCTCCTCGAGCGACCCACCGGCCGCTGCCACTGCAGCCTCCGGATGCGCGACCGCCAGATCTAGGAGGGCCGGTCCGGGGGTTCTGGCACCGATACCGACGACCTTGTACCCAAGCTCATCGGCTACTTCCAGCGTCTGGCGACCCACCGATCCGGTGGCGCCCAGAACGACCAGCGCCTTGCTCACAGAAGGCCGACGATGCGGAAATAAAGGTATGCGAAGGGGACCACGAACAGGAACGCGTCGATCCGGTCGAGCATTCCCCCATGCCCGGGCAGAACCGATCCCATGTCCTTGACCCCGAGGCTGCGCTTGATCATCGACTCTGCTGCATCCCCGAGCGGGGCGAACAGCACCACGATCGCCGTGAGAATCAGCGCCTGGCGGAGATCGACAATGAAGTAGTCAACGGTCGACAGGAGCGCGGCAACTGCGACTGCGGTCACGATCCCGCCCATGAACCCTTCCCAGGTTTTCTTGGGTGACAGGATCGGGGCGAGACGATGACGGCCGATCGCCCGCCCGGAGAAGTACGAGCCAATGTCGAAGAAAGCAGTCAGAAGGACGATCATGAGGACCAGGGCGACGCCATCCGGAGCCTGACGGACGGTGGCGGCCAGGGCCAGCGGAGCGACCCAGGCCGCTCCGAGGATCGTCGTTGCGGCGTTGTCGACCGGCCGGCGTCGGGGGAGGACCGAGAAGAACAAGATCACCGCCACGATCGTCGCAAGGATGACCACCAGCACCGGCCCGGGGCCATCGATGTGGGCCGCCACCGCCGAGCCCAGTGCCCCAAGCAGACCAAAGAGAGACAGGGGTACGAAACCGTGCCGCCTCAGGGTCGCATAGAACTCACCAACGGCAACCACCATCACGGCTCCGACGAAAAGCGTGAAGAGCCAGCCGCCGAGCAGCAACGTGGCCATGAAAAGCCCCACTAGAACCAGGGCCGAGATGATCCGAAGGGTCAGGTCGGACGCGGCCGCCTGCTCGACCTTCTCGACCTCTTCCTCCGAAAGTCCCGGTCTTCCGGTGACGTCTGCGAAGTCGACCAGGCCGGTCCCCACCCCCGCCATTGAGGCCGCCACCGCCGGCATGGTGCTGGGGTCGTTGCCACCACGGGCGATCTCTTCGGCCAGGTCTCGATACTCGGCAGTGGTCGCTGACAGATAGGCCTGCTCGGAGATGGACGGTTCGGCGTCGTCGGGCTCGAGAAACCCCGCACCAGGCTCGACCGGCGCCGGCGACTCCATCCCTGGCTCCTCGTCTATCGGAGTCTCCAGGGGTTCTTCCCAGGGCCGGCTGAATCTTCGTCCGCTCTGATCGACCTGCCCTTCGGACGGTTCTTCCAGGTCGGGAGGCGACCCCGCGTCGGCGTCGGTGTCGGCCACCTCAGACCTCCAGCAGTTCGGTCTCCTTGTTGGAAAGGAGATCATCGATCTTTTGCACGTGGCGATCTGTTAGTTCCTGCAGGCCCTTTTCACCACGGCGGATGTCGTCATCCGACACCTCCCCGTGAAGCGCCTCCATCTCCTCTTTCACATGACGCCGAACGTTGCGCACCACCACCCTGCCCTCCTCGGCCATGTGTTTGACCATCTTGATCAGCTCCCGGCGCCGCTCCTCGGTGAGGGGCGGGAAACTGAGCCTGATCACGTTGCCATCGTTGGACGGGTTGAGACCCAGGCCTGACGCCTTGATCGCCTTCTCGATGGCGCCCATCGACGCCCGATCGTAAGGCTGGACCACCAGAAGCCGCGGATCGGGAACCGAAAACGAGGCCAGCTGCTGAAGGTTGGTGGGGGTTCCGTAGTAGTCGACCTGGACCCGGTAAAGGATCTGGGGGTTGGCTCGGCCGGTCCGAACGGTCGTGAACTCGGCGCCGACGTGATCTACCACCTGTTCCATCTTCTTACGAGCATCGGTCAAGAGCTCGGAGATCATCGCTCCTCCTCAATGGACCACGGTACCAATCGATTCGCCCGAAACCGCCCGGAGAATGTTTCCCGGTGTGGTCATGTCGAAGACGATGATGGGGACGTCGTGTTCCATGCACATCGTAACGGCGGTGGCGTCCATGACCCGGAGCCCCTGTGACAGGAACTCCATGTAGGTGAGGTCGGAAAGCCTGTTGGCGGTGGGATCGAGCTTCGGATCGGCCGAGTAGATGCCGTCGACCTTGCTGGCCTTCAAGAGAACGTCAGCCCCGACCTCCACCGCCCGCAGGGCAGCCGTGGTGTCGGTGGTGAAGAACGGATTCCCGGTCCCTGCGGCAAAGACCACCACCCGCCCCTTCTCGAGGTGGCGGATGGCACGGAGACGGATGTAGGGCTCGGCCAGCTGCTGCATGGTGATTGCGCTCTGTACACGGGCGACCGCTCCCGCATGCTCGAGGGCGTCCCTCAATGCCAGGGCATTGATGACGGTGGCCAACATCCCCATGTAGTCGGCGTTGGCCGGGTCCATCCCTTTGGCCTGCTGGGACACGCCCCGGAAGATGTTTCCGCCTCCAACGACGATGGCGATCTCGATGCCGCTGTTGCTTGCCTCGGCCACTTCCTTGGCGACTTGCTGCACGGTGTCGGGATCGATTCCGTACCCGACCTCGGGGTCGGCGAAAGCCTCACCGCTCAGCTTCAGCAGGACCCGCCGCCTTCTTGCCATCAGTCTTGCTCACCGATCGAGAGACGGGCAATCCTTCTCACGGATATGTTCTCACCCATCCGAGCCGCAAGGCTGTTCACAAGATCCTCCACCGTCCCCTCGAATTTCTCGGTGTTGACGAACTTCTGGTCGTACAGCACGTTGTCCTCGTAGAAGGACTTGACCCGCCCTTCGACGATCTTTGGGATGATGTTGTCGGGTTTGCCTTCTTCCTTGGCCTGGAGAGCGATTATCTCTTTCTCCTTTTCGAGGACAGCCGGATCAACATCCTCACGCCGGATCCAGCGAGGTTTTCCCCACGCAATATGCATGGCGATGTCATCGGCGATCTGACGGAAGTCGGGATTCTTGGCCACGAAGTCGGTTTCGGAAGCAAGCTCGACCAGGACCCCTGTCACCGGCCGGTCGGCCTGATGATGGATATAGGTTCCGATCGTGCCCTCGTTGGCTTCTCGTTCGCCGGCGCGTTTGGCTACCTTGGCCAAACCTTTGATCCTGAGCGCATCGATGGCCTTGTCAAAGTCGCCCTCGGCCTCGACCAATGCCTTCTTGGCATCCATCATTCCGACCCCGGCCATCTGACGCAGCCGTTGGACGTCTTTGGCCGTCACCTCAGCCATCGGCAACGACCCCCTCGGTCGTCTCCTCTGGCTCTGCCGGTACCGACGGTGCCGGTTCTACCGGTGTTGGGACGGCCTCGGCTCCCAAAGCCTCCTGTGGAACAGGCACGTCCGGCTGAACCGGCACCTCCTGTTGGACTGGCACCGCCTCTTGGACCGGAGGCTTCTCCTTTGCCGGAGCTTCCTCCCGAATATTCTCTTCCTTCGGACGGGGGGACTTCTTCCCTGCCAACTCGCGCCCTTCCCGAGCCGCGTCGGCCAAAGCCCCGGCCACGGTCGAAGCCGCCCGGATGGCATCGTCGTTTCCAGCGATCACGAAGTCGATGTGATCGGGATCACAGTTGCTATCGACCAGGGCGAGCGTCGTGATCCCCAGTCGTTTGGCTTCCTTGACGGCCGTGTGCTCGGTGTTCACGTCGACGATGAAGATCGCCTCGGGAACCTTGGTCATTTCGCGCACTCCACCCAAGGTCTGTTGGAGCTTGTCGAGCTCACGCCGAATGGAGAGGCGTTCTCTCTTGGAAAGGGCGTTGATCTCACCCGACGACTCCATGCGCTCGAGTTCCTTCATGTAGAAGATCCGCTTTTGGATCGTGGTGAAGTTGGTGAGCATCCCGCCCAGCCAGCGGAAGTTGACATAGGGCATGCCAGCCCGTTGGGCAGCCTCGGCCACCGGACCCTGGGCCTGCTTCTTGGTGCCGACGAACAACACGGTGCCGCCGCCGGCGGCCAGGTTGCGCAGGTACTCGGCGGCCAACTCGATCTGGACCACGGTTTGACGCAGATCGATGATGTGGATCCCGTTGCGCTCGCCAAAGATGTAAGGACGCATCTTTGGATTCCAGCGCCGGGTTTGGTGCCCGAAGTGGACCCCCGCTTCGAGCAGCTGCTTGATGGTGACAGCAGCCACGTTGATCTCCTTTTTTT
>CAZPIZ010000051.1:6002-10234 GCA_964586615.1 uncultured Acidimicrobiaceae bacterium
TAGCCGGTCAGGGCGCCTCAATCCCCGAAGGGATCTCCTCTACCGGTCCAGGGTCGCGAGCGAACAAGAACCGACCGTGAGGATTCACCGACGTGTGTCGTTGTAGAAGAGTCTAGAGGATCCACGCGTGCACGGGATCGAACCCGGGGGCCTCACCGAAAAGTCGGCTCGGCCATCCGGTTGCGAAGCGACAGGACCGACTTGGCGTGGATCTGACAGACCCTGGACTCGGTGACCCCGAGTACCTCACCTATCTCGGCGAGGGTGAGGCCTTCGAAGTAGTAGAGCGTGACCACGAGACGCTCCCGATCGGGCAAGCGGTTGATGGCGTCTCCCAGAAGGTGACGGGTCTCCTCTTGCTGAAACGCCGCCTCCGGTCCCAACCCGGACGGATCAGGCAGGAAATCGACCAGGGTGGAACTCGACTCAGGACCAACCAGCTCGTCGAGGGCAACGATTCCAAGATTGGACATCTCGGCGAGGGTGTTCCGAACCGAGTCGAGCTCAACGCTCATGTGAGTGGCGAGTTCCTCGTCGGTCGGTGTCCGGTGAAGGCGATGCTCGAGTTCTGCCAGCGAGCGTTCGATCTCCCTCGCCCGGGAGCGGACCGAACGGGGCACCCAGTCGAGAGCCCGCAGTCCGTCGAGGATCGAGCCCTTGATCCGGTTGATCGCATAGGTCTCGAACTTGAAGCCACGTTCGGGCTCGAACTTGTCGATTGCGTCGATCAGCCCGAAGACCCCATTGGAGACCAGGTCGGATTGGTCGACGTTGCGAGGCAACCCGGCCGCGACCCTGCCGGCCACGAACTTGACCAGGGGCGAGTACTGGAGAATGAGCGCTTCCCGCGCCAGGAGATCGCCGGATGCTTTGAAACGTTCCCAAATTCCGGCCAGCTCGTCGCCGGGGTTGCGGTCAGGCGCGGGGGTGGCTGTTGTCATAGGTCGATCTCAGGTGGTGACGGGATACGGAAGTGTAAATCTCGGTGGTGGCAAGGTCGGAATGCCCCAATAGTTCCTGAACCGCCCGCAGATCGGCTCCCCCTTCGAGGAGGTGGGTCGCAAAGGAATGTCGGAGGGCATGGGGGAAGGTCGCCGCCCGCTGTCGTACCACCCGCCTGATCCCACGGGTGTCGAGAGGTCCGCCCCGGGCCCCTACCCACAGGGCATTTCGTGCGTCCGGTCCGGCCACGTGGGCTCGACCCCGATCGACCCAGTCGGCAATGGCCCGACGGGCCGGTCCCCCGACCGGTACCGCCCGGTTCTTTCCGCCTTTGCCGGTCACGGTCAGCAGGTCACCCCCGATGTCTTCAACTGACAGGCTCGCCAACTCCGAAACCCGCAGGCCACTGCTGTAAAGGAGCTCGACGATCGCACGGTCTCTCAAATCGATCGGTGTCTCTGTTGGCAAGGAGTCGAGGATCTCCCTGACGACTCTGCTTGGTAGCGCTCGCGGCAGACGTTCGGGGAGCTTGGGGCGACCCACCTCGGCAGCCGCGTTGTGCTTCAACTCCCCCCTCTTCACCTGATCGGTGAAGAATGCCCGCACCGCCGAGGCCTTGCGGGCAATGGATCGACGGGAGTACCCACGGTCGTCGAGAGCGGAAAGGTATAGACGGACGACTTTGCGATCGACGTCGCCCCAATCGATCAATCCGAGCCCGTGACAGAAGTCTGCGAACTGCGCCAGGTCGTTGTTGTAAGCGGCCACGGTATGGGGAGAGAGCCGTCGCTGATTGGTCAGGCGTGCGAGATAGCTGGCTAGAGAGCTCTCGGCCCAGGCCGGTGTGTGTGCGTCGGTCGACGGCGCTTCCGCCCGGTGCGTGGTGCCCATTGAATGGCCAGCCTACGGGGGTCGGGCGCCTTCACACGGTGTTCTTGCCGGGGGGCGTGGGTCTTTTGGCTCAGTCCCTCTTCTGCGACCGGATCAGCGGGGCCTTATCACCATGCCGTCCTTGACCTGAAGGTGTCCGGCTAGTTCGGCCCTCACGACATCGGCCAGCACGGCTCCAATGGGACGGTCTGACTCGTTCAGCACTACGTCGAGCAGAGCTCCACTGGACGGGATTGGTGACGGGGAGGCAACCCGGGGCGAAGGCCCCAGGATCCTTTCCAGCGACTCGATGAGATCGTCCGAAGAGAGCACCGGATGAGCGCCGTCCCGAATCAAGAGATTGCACCCCTCGGATGTCGGCCGGCTGATGTCACCGGGCACGGCCAACACGTCCTTTCCCTGGTCCAGTGCCATGCGGGCAGTTATCAGAGCGCCTCCGGTGACCGCCGCCTCCACCACCACCACCGCACCCGAGAGCCCGGCGATGATCCGATTCCTGGCGGGAAACCGAAATGGGGCCGGAGGCGTCCCCGGCGGGTATTCGGAGATGAGCCCCCCGGAGTGCTCGAGGAGTCGACGGGCAAGCCCCCGGTTGTCCGCCGGGTAAATCACATCCACGCCACATCCGAGGACCGCAAAGCCCTCACCATCGCCATCGAGGGTGCCCTCGTGGGCAGCGGCATCGATCCCCCGGGCCAATCCGCTGATGACCGGCCAACCGGCGGTGGCGACCGCGTGACCGAGGTTGCGCGCAATCAAACGACCGTATTCGGTGCATCGCCGGGTTCCCACGATCGCCACTCCCGGCATGGATGGGGTCTTCCCCCGTACCCACAGGTGGGACG
Source organism: uncultured Acidimicrobiaceae bacterium (assembly GCA_964586615.1). Lineage (GTDB taxonomy): Bacteria > Actinomycetota > Acidimicrobiia > Spongiisociales > ZC4RG35 > DATEEG01. Next base: position 8,681 of record CAZPIZ010000051.1, read on the forward strand.
GAGCCTCCGCCACCCCGACCAGCATCGGCGACATCTCGGCGGTACGGCGGATGTCAGTCACAGGTCGCCCCGGAAAGCCAGGGCCTCGGCTATCTGTTCCTCACCGACAACCTCGATTGCCGACAAATCGGCGATGGTTCTGGCAACCCTTCTGATTCGATCGACACCGCGTCCGGTGAGGATGCCCGCGTCGACGGCCTTGGTGAGCAGACCAACCGCGCTCAGATCCATTGGCTGGCGATCGAGCTCGGCACGGCCGATTCTGCCGTTGATCTCACCTCGATCGATCTGAATGCACCGAGCGTTGATAACCCGGTCTCGCACGGGCTCCGAACCTTCTGCCGGCGCCCCAAGCAACGATGACGAGTCGGGCGTGCTCACAAAGACCCTGAGGTCGAAACGGTCGAGGAAGGGTCCGCTGAGACGGCGACGGTATCGAGCCAGGGCACTGTCGCTGCAGCGGCATGCCCGGAGTCGATCACCGTGGAATCCGCACGGGCATGGATTCGAAGCCGCAATGAGCTGAGCGAGGGAGGGGAAGGTGATACTCGAGCCCCGGCGGGCGATCGTTACGCGTCCCTCTTCGAGGGGTTGGCGCAATGAGTTGAGCAGATGGGGTGGGAACTCTCCGAGTTCGTCCAGAAACAGAACTCCCCTATGAGCCAGCGAGAGCTCACCCGGGACAGGGTGGCCGCTGCCGCCACCGACCACCGAGGCCAACGATGCCGAGTGATGCGGGGACCGAAAGGGCGGTTGCTCGGAAATAGGACGATGGCGGTCGGCCGAAGCCCACACACAGGCCACCTCGACCGCTTCTGCCGCCGTCAACGGTGGCAAGATTCCAGGTAGCCGGGCGGCCAGCATCGTCTTGCCTGCACCAGGTGATCCGACCATCAGCAGGTGATGTCCTCCTGCGGCTGCGATCTCGAGGGCGCGCCGTGCCACCGGTTGGCCCCGCACGTCACCCAGGTCTTCTATCGCCTCGCCAACGACTGGCTGCGATGGAGGGACCTCCCGCGGCGCCTGATGACCGGCCACCAGCGCCACGGCCTCAGCCAGGCTGGACACCGGGTACACCGTCGCCCCCGGCACCCTCGCCGCCCCTGCTGCATCGCGCTCTGCCACCAGGCACGGCCAATTCCGCCGGGCTGCCAGAAGCGCAGCCCCGATGGCGGTGCGGCTGCGGCTCACCGAGCCATCGAGGGATAGCTCACCGACTGCCACCACCCGGGCACTCGCCTGGGAAAGCTCGCCCATGGCGGCAAGGACGCCAAGGGCAATCGGCAGGTCGTAGTCCGAACCTGCCTTGGGAAGGTTTGCGGGCGAAAGGTTCACGGTCACGCGTCGGTGTGGAAATTCGCGGCCGGTGGAGATGATGGCTGCCCGCACCCGGTCCTTGGCTTCCCGCACCGAGGCATCCGGCAGTCCAACGACCGTGAATGCCTCCTTCGAACGGCCGACGTGTGCTTCGATCCGCACCGGACGCGCTTCGGCACCGACCATCGCCACCGACGTTGTCTGCGCGAACACGTTCCGGTTATACGGTCCCGGAAC
>CAZPIZ010000052.1:0-2176 GCA_964586615.1 uncultured Acidimicrobiaceae bacterium
TGGTGGGTGGGCTATCCGGCTTGTTTGCCGCCGAAGAGTCTCTTGACCCAGGCCACGAAACTGCTCCAAAAAAGGCTGATCGGCTTCACGTCGGGCGCCACGATCGCCTCGGCGGCCGCTTCGGTCGGGGCCGCCATTTTGGCCTCGAGACAGGAAGCGAAGTCGCCGATCAGGCGTTTGGACATCTCATTGACGAGGCCGGTTCGACCAAATTGGGCGGCTGGACCGGCCAGTGTGACCTCGGCGTCGATCATCGCCTTGGTCCCCCCGGTGGCAGTCGGAGCGAGGGCATAGGTCACCTTGACCTGCCCCCTGCTGCCGCCCTTCTTGTCGACCCCCCTTCCGTCGATTAACGCGGTTCGGTTGGCGGGATCAGGGGTGATCGTCGCCTCGCCTTCGAAGGTGGCAGCGATGGGGCCGAGTTTGACGGCGATGCTCCCTGTATAGACGTTGTTGCCCTTGTCCCCCGTGAGGGTCGCTCCCGGGAGGCATTGGGCCACCGAGGGGACGTCCTGGAACATCTCCCACACGGTTTCGATGGGTCGTGCCACTTCGAACTCATGTGTGATCTGCATCGATACCTCCGCCGTTACGGTAACCGCCGAAGTTCGGACGGCCCTTTCCTGTGAACGAGAAATCCCGCCCCGGCACCTCTTCGAACCGCAAGGATCTCAGAAAGAACCGACCAGGCAATTTCGGTGGGCCCGTCGGCGCCCAGATCGAGGCCGGCGGGACCGTGAATCCTCTCGAGGTCCTCCGGCTCCACCGTCTTTCCAGCCGCGATCAGATCCTTGAGCATGCGCTCCAGTCTTTCACCGGGACCGAGACAGCCGATGTAGGCGACCGGCTGACCGAGGAGAGAGCCGAGAAAATCGACGTCCCGCAGATAATTGTGCGACATGATCACGACCGCGGTGGCCGGATCCATCGAGACATGGGTGGCAAGGTCGGCGGGGGCGCAATGCACCAGGGTGGCGGCCTCCGGAAATCTCTCCCGGGAAAGAAATTGCCTCCGGTCATCGACGACGGTCACATCGAATCCCAATTCGGCCCCAAGACGGACCAGGGGAACGGCGTCGTGACCCGCCCCGCAGATGACCAGGCGGGGGCGCCCAGAGATCACTTCGATCAGGAACCGTTGACCATCCCGGCTAACCCGGCGGTGGCGGCCATCGGCTCGGGCCCCGACCACCTCCTCGCCCCACACGGGATCATCGGCCCTCACCGCCAGATGGGAGCCGAGTTCCGGTCCGGACAGGATGTGAACTATCCCCGGTGGCATGGATTTGATGGCTTCCGCCAGGGCCAGGGCAGAACTCTCGGGCTCGACCAGGAGCTCGGTCGCTCCGTTGCACCCGATCCCCCATCCCCAGATCGCCTCGTCGTCGGCGGTCAGGTCGAATTCGACCAGTTCGGCCTTTCCAGTTGCCCTCACGCGTTCCGCGACGATCGCCAGATCGGAATCGAGACAGCCTCCGGAAACGGTTCCGACCGAGGTCCCGTCGGCGGCGACCAACTGCCGGGCCGCCAGCCCCCTGTAGGTGGAGCCCCGGACCCCGACCACCGTGGCCAGAGCGAAGGGAACCCGCCGCGCCACCCAGTCATGGATCGTCATGATTAGTTGCTTGTCGTCCCCGGGCATCCCTGTTTCTCCTAAGTCTTGGGAGGCTACCGCGCTATACCTCGGAGGGAGGGGGCGGGTGCTCGGTGTCACCGGCGAGCAAGGTCAGGGCGTGGGGCAGAACCGGCAGCAGCGCAGTCAGGTTCTCGACGGCCCCCCGGGGACTGCCGGGGAGATTGACGACAAGCGAATCCCCACAGGTGCCGGCGGTTCCCCTGGAGAGAGCTGCCATCGGGGTCTTCCTGATGCCCTCGGACAGCATCAGCACCACCAGGCCCGGCGCTTCCCGATCGAGGACGGATCTGGTCGCCTCCGGGGTCACGTCGCGTGCCCCGAATCCGGTCCCTCCGGTGGTGACCACGAGGGCCGCTTGCCCAGCCAGATCCCTGATGGCGTCGCCTATGAGGGAGGCCTCGTCCGGCACGGTTCGACGGGCAGTCACCGAGTAGCCCTCGGATTCGAGTAGATCGACCAGCGCCGCCCCGGAAAGATCCTCGCGCTTGCCGGAGCTGACTCCATCCGAGACGGTGAGGACGGCGGCGGTGTGCCTGGTCG
>CAZPIZ010000052.1:2276-4491 GCA_964586615.1 uncultured Acidimicrobiaceae bacterium
TGGGTGTGGTTAATCGGCTGGTTCAAGTCCTGGCTCAAGATAGAGGCCCAAACCAAAGAAGAAGCACGTCAGGAGAGGAAGAAGGTCTCCGGATCCGGGGGGACGGGAATACCTCGCGAGAGCGCGAACCGGAAAATGAGAAACGCGACTATCACGGTCCCGAGCAGGCCCCACGAAAGACCCTGGCTGCTGCCGTCGGACCGAACCTCCACGGAACGAGTGCCGGGCGCGGCCAGCAAAGTGGCGATCGTGAACAGGCCATAGAGGGGCAGTTCCTCGATCAATCCGATCCCGGCGTCGGGGATGAAGAAGGCGACCGCGAGCAAGGCACCGGCGACACTTGGAAGAAGCGCGATCTTGGCAATGAACGCCACCCGCCTGCCGGGAGTGTCGATGTGGTTTCGACTGGGAGCAAACGCCAGAAACGCCGGAGCGGCCGCCAGCGACACCAGCAGCAATCCGAGCCCACCGGCCGCACCGATCACTACATCGAGGCCCGAGGGGAGGTTGAGGGAAGCCAGCGCCCGGGCGACATCTGAATCGGGATTGAAGGGAGTCATCGCCAGAGGCACGAAACCCTGTCGGAAACAGTGGAGGACCAGCCAGAGCACTGCGAGGCGGGAAGCGTCGTGAGCCCTGCTCCCGGGGTAGAGGGCAAGGAAAAATCCGCCGGCGAGCAACGCCGCTAGAGCGCCACCAGCCAGGGCCAGGTCATTTCCGGAGGCAAGAAACTCGACCCGGTTGTGGTACAGCACCGGATCACGTTCGAGGATGATCCCGAGGATCAGCCGGCCGAGGGAGTCGACCAGCACACCAACCACCACCCCAAAGGTTGAGGCAAGAACCGAGTTGGCTAGCAATGGCCAGCCGGTGGAACGTCGCCTGACTTCTTCTACGGAGACCGTCACTGATCCTCATGCTAAACGGGGGGTTGCCTGGGGGAATAGACCTTCCCAAAGGATCCCCCGGGCAAACTATCGCAAAAGGTGGCCGGGTTGCCTCCATCACTCCCGATTAGCCAGATCCGGGCCGGTTTCAGGCTCGGACGGCGGCTCGTCGTTTAGGGCCTCGGCTTCGATGAGGCTATGGCGCTGCATGGTCGTCGATATCAGCGCCTGGATGGTCGCCGCCACCGGCAGCGCCAGTACCGCCCCCATCCCGCCCAGGAGGCTGGCGCCCGCGATTAGGGCGCCGATCGTCACCGCCGGATGAATTGCCATCGTTCGGGCCGTCACCCGTGGGGCGATCAGGTAATTCTCGAGTTGCTGATACGCCACCATTGCGATCACGACCCAGAGAGAAGTGAGCGGTGAGATCGACAGCGCCGCCAGCGCAGGAAGCACCATGCCGACGTAGGTGCCGATCACCGGGACGAATTGACTCAGCACCCCCATCCATACGGCCAGGGCCGCTGCCGACGGAACCCCGAGAAAGATCAGGACGACGAACGTGAACAACCCCGCCACGATCGCCAGCACCGCTCTCGAATAGACATACCCACCGGTCTTCTCGACCGATATCTCCCAGATGTTCAGTGCTTCCCGTTGTCGATCGGTTGGCAGCATCGAAAGCAGCGTCCGCCGCCAGGTGGGGCCTTCCGCCACCAGGTAGTAGGCGAATAGGGCGACCGTCACCATCTGGAAGATGGCGCCAAACACGGTATTCCCGATGGCGAACACCCCGCCGGCCACTGCCGAGCCGTATTGCTGGAGAAGTGTCCCAAGGTCTTCAAACTGATCGGCCAGAGCTGGATCCACCAGGTCGACCTCGAAATAACGGGAGGCCAGATTCTGTAGCGCCTCGAGATAGCCGGGGATGTTCTCGATCAGAAGGGCCGCCTGAGTTGCGAACACGGGTATCAGAGCGACGAGGAATCCAACAAACAAAATCAGCGAGATCCCGAAGACGACCATTGTCGCCCTTCGCCTTCTCCACCCCCGCTTGACCAGGGTTTGAACCGCCGGTTCCAGGCCGATGGCCACAAATGTGGCCAGGAACAGCATGTAAATGAGACCCCTGATTTGATACAACATCAGACCGGCAGCGGCTGCAATCGCCAGCACACCCACGACCACGAGAACGGCGTGCGCCAGCCAGGAGGGTGACCGCTCCAAGCGTTGACGGAGGGTTCTTTGGCTCGCCATTGTCAAGCGATCCTAGGGAGGGCAGCCGATTCCGGGCCATCCCATCAGGGTTTCGACCCGATTCTCGGGGA
>CAZPIZ010000052.1:4591-7545 GCA_964586615.1 uncultured Acidimicrobiaceae bacterium
GATGAGCGCCGAGACCGCACAAGTCAACTCGACGCCGTAACCCTCACACGAGTATTGAAATGCGAGCTAAACCAGCTCCTGGCGAGTTCGGCAACCATTCCGAGCGCCCCCGGTTCCTCGAATAGATGAGTAGCCCCCGGAACCACTTCGAGCCGGTTCTCACACCGCAATCGCGCCTGGGCAGCCCGGTTCATCTCAAGAACGGCCGGGTCGCGGCCGCCGACGATGAGAAGCGTCGGCGCCCGTACCCTCTCAAGATGAGAAACGGCCAGATCCGGACGGCCACCCCGGGAAACTACCGCGGTGATGTCCGCCTGTAGTTCGGCCGCCGCCCACAACGCCGCCGCCGCGCCGGTTGATGCACCGAAGTAGCCGATCGGTTCAGGGGACACGCCACGCTGGGTGACAAGCCATTGCGTGACCTCGATAAGGCGACCGGCCAAGAGCTCGATATCGAACACGTTGGTTCGGTCGGATTCTTCGGCGGGCGTCAGGAGATCGAAGAGCAAGGTCCCCAGCCCGGCCCGGTTAAGGGCGCCGGCCACTAGTCGGTTGCGGGGGCTGTGGCGGCTGCTGCCAGAGCCGTGTGCGAAAACAACGATCCCCTTTGCTTCCGCGGGAACGGTGAGGTGTCCGCCGAGACGAAGCCGCCCCGCCAAGACCTGGACTTCTTCGCCCGCCGAAGGTGGGTCTCTATCATTGGGAGTGCCGACAGACGTGGTTGCCGTCTGCTCTGCTCCGGCTGCCCTTTCAAGCAACGCGGTCACCTCAGAGTCGTGAGTCTGAGAGAAATCGCCGTAGAACTGACCGATGGCGTAGAAGAACTCTGGTGTCTGGACAACCACCACCTCGTCGACGTCCGGACGCAAGCGCTCTATAACGTCTGACGGGGCCACTGGTGTGGCCACCACTACCCGCACCGCCCCCTGGGCGCGAGCCACCTGTGCGGCCGCCCGAGCTGTCGACCCGGTGGCAATACCGTCATCGACGATTACAGCCACCCGGCCCTTGAGCCCGACCCGTTCACGACCTCCCCGAAAGAGCCGCGCGCGTCGTTGTAGCTCCACCCGCTCTCTTTTCTCGACGGCCGCCAGTTCCTCTTCGTCAACCCGGGCCGCAGCCAACACCTTTCGGTTGACGATGCGCACCCCATCTTCCCCGATCGCTCCCATTGCCAGCTCGGGCTGGTACGGAACGCCTAGTTTGCGAACCACGATGACGTCCAACGGAGCACCCAGAGCCTTGGCAACCTGGTAAGCGACCGGTACCCCACCTCGCGGTAAGCCCAGGACAACCACATCCTTGCCTCGGAGATGCTCAAGCTGCGCCGCCAACTCTCGCCCTGCGTCCACTCGGTTCTTGAACATGACTCCACCTCCTATCCGTCCAGCATGACCCTGAGAAGTGGCGGTGGACAGGGTCAGTAGTCCCTATCCTCCGCCCCCTGAGTGACGATCTGCAAGCTGCGGAACGAATGCTCACGCCAGGGTCACACCGGTGGCTGGGCCTCCAGGTCGGTGATGAGTTCCCGCAGCACCGAAGATACCTGGCTCAATAGATCGCCATCTCCGTCGGGCATTCCTTCGTCCTCGGCCACCTGAGTCTCAATTGCGTCATACTTCCACCGCCGCAGGATCTCCACCTTCTGCTCCAGCGAGAAACCAGGGTTGGCAGCCACCTCCTCCGGAGACGTGAAAATCGCTCCGGGATCGAGGAGGGCTTTCCCTAAATCGTCGGATGAGACACCAGCGTGAATGTTCATGAGACAACCTTACGACCCGTCGGAACCGGTGTCTTGGGACCTTATGCCCTGGATTCGTCGCGCAAGGGCGAGTAGGAAGAACGTTGACCGAGCCGAACGAGGAGCCGACATGCCCGCAGAACGGGTTCGGAAGTATTTGCTAGAACGCGGAGTCCAGTATCGAACCGACACGCACGACACCGCATATACCGCTCACGAAGTGGCCGAGACTCAGCACATCCCTGACCAGCAGATGACAAAGGCAACGATGCTCATGGCTGACGGTGGGCTGGTGATGGCGGTTCTCCCTGGTGATCACCGAGTGGACATGGACAAGGCCAAGATGGCGCTGGGTGCTGAAGTTGTCCGCCTTGCCACCGAAGCCGAGTTCTCGCCTCGTTTCCCCGACTGTGAAAGAGGGGCCGAGCCACCCTTTGGGGCGCTCTACGACGTCGCCACCATGGTCGATCGGCAGCTGAAGAGCGGCCAGATCACCTTTAATGACGGAACGCATGTTGGAACCATCAGCATGGCCCGCAGCGACTACCTGAACGTGACCAGGCCCATGATGGTGGATCTGGCTATGCCCTCCTAGCCAGAAGTCAATCGATCACCGGAGGCTTGTCATGGCCCCTCCTCGGGGCGGATGCCGCTTCCGAATTGATCATCGAGGGCGGCACCCACAACGAAAAAGCCCGACCCTTCGACCACAACCGGTTTGGTGACCCCCGGCCCAAGTACGCAGTCGACCGAGCCGAAAGACTCTATCGACCCATACCGGAAAAGACCATCGTGGTAAGCGGTCAGCAATAGGAGGCCAAAATGCATCTCCGATCGTTCGTCGGAGGCCACGTCGAGATTGTCGACTCACAAACTCGGCTCCATGAGGCAGCCGGCTTAATGCTCAAACATGTTATCGGTTCTCTCCTCGTCGTCGACGGAGACGCGATCAGCGGGATCCTGACAGAACACGATCTTGCCAGGGCTCTGGCTCACAATCCCGATCTCGAAGAAGAGACCGTAGGCACCTGGATGTCCGACTACCCCACGAAAGCTTCGCCGTCCTGGACGATTGACGAAGCAGCCGACATGATGCTCGTGCGCGGATTCCGCCACATGCCGGTGCTGGAGGGCGACCGCCCGGTCGGGATGGTCAGCATCAAAGACCTGATGTGGGCTATTCGTGCTCCGGCGCCACCCGAGGGGGGCCAAG
>CAZPIZ010000052.1:7645-10218 GCA_964586615.1 uncultured Acidimicrobiaceae bacterium
GGAAAGATCAAACCTCACGGCCGTCGTCCGACCAACGGACCCGGTAAGGCGGTTCTCCGTGTTCCCCGTTTACCTCAAGAATCTCACCATCTCTTTCAGCATTCCCGACATGGTGGCCCGGCTTGGTGAGAGGAAGCGTTTGCCCAGCTGGCAGCGCTCAGAGGTTATGGGAGTATGCGAACTCGGTGAGATCATCGATCCGGGCAGTAGCCACGGCGACGCACGTGTCGGCGGCCCCGTAGTACATCCGGACCGTCCCACTGTCATCGGCGATCCAGCCGGTGGGAAAAACCACCCCCGGTACGTCGCCGGTGCGCTCGTATCCTGCCTCGGGGCCAAAAACCCACTCGTCGGTACGGGCAAGTACCACGGTTGGGTCATCCAGATCCAACAAGGCCAAGCCAGCTCGGTAGAGAGCACCGGCGGCCGTTGCTTTCACTCCGTGGAACAGCACAAGCCAACCTTCCCCGGTCCAAATTGGTGGAGGCCCTAGCCCAACCTTCTCTCGATCCCAGTGCCCGGTTCGCCGGCTCTCAATGAGGACCTGATGATCGCCCCAGTGCCGCATGTCGGGGCTGAATGAGATCCATATGTGGGCTTCCCCGTGGGAGTACGAGGAGACAGGCCGGTGAATGAGCGCATATCGATCGTGGAACATCTCGGGGAAGAGGGCGGCGTCCTTGTCTTCGGGCGGGGATACGATCGACCTCATTTCGAAGCTGCGAAAGTCTTCGGTGGACGCCAGGCACACCAACGGACCACCGGGTGAGACACCGGTATAGGCGATCAGGTACTCGTTCCCGATCTTGGTGATGCGCGGATCCTCGATTCCCCATGCCTCCTCGTATTGCGATGCCCGCGGCTCGAGGGTGGGCCTGGCGTCGATTTTCCAATCGGTGAACCCGTTGGCGCTGCGGGCGACGGTTAGGTGTGAGAGGCCGGAGCGATCCTCGACACGGACCAGGAGGACGGTCTCGCCGTCCGGTCCAGTGGTCGCGCCCGGATTAAACACTGCGTTGACCGTATAGGGCCACTCCCCGGGCGTCAGTATCGGATTCTGTGGATAGCGGGTGAAAAGCTGCCGGGGCCGTACAGACGACATGCCTCAGCCTCCTCCGTCGAGCCGCGGTTGTGCACCGGAGAGCGGGGCGTCCTGAATGCGTGCTTGGAAGCCAGGTGTGTCCCGCATACTCAGGCCACACCCGACATGCGGCTCGCAAAAACATGGCCGGCGAGCTTCTCGTACGCCAGCCCAACGGTCGACCAACTCATTCGGTGGCCCACGCGTGAGGCAACGACAGAAGCGGCAAACCAAGCTCCGAAGTGGAGAGGTATCCATCTTCCATCTGCACCATGTCGTCGACTAGCAGGGTCCGGATCAACCCCGTCGAGTTGGTCTCTATACGACTCACCTTCTCGCCGCTTCACGGTGGGATGGGTTTCACGCCCGATCACCAAGCGCGTGAGCGGATCGAGATGGCGGAGCAGAGCCATGGCCTGGATGCCCCATTCGAGACCTTTACCTGGGCCGTCCAGACCCCAGGTCACGATCGTCGGTCTTTTCCCCGACCGTGCGGCCTCTGCGTCCCGCGAAAAGGCATGAGCGCCATGAGGTATGACGTGGAGCTTGGATTCATCGACTTTGTGGCCCCCAAGCAGCCGGGCCCGTGCAGCTTGGGACATGACGACAGTTGTTCGGATCGGAAGGGGAGAAGCTTCGCACAGCTCAAGGACACTACCGCCCGTCGTGGGGGCGAAGAGGTTCGGTGGGAGACGAAACGGGCCGGTCTTCTGAATCGGGAGCTGGCGGTCTTGTCCGCCTCGCTCCCCATCGTGCATGCACCGGAGTCGATCGGGATGGGAGCCGACCCGATCGTTCTCAACCTGGACCCGGTCCTTCGCACAGCCCCAGGCGCTGTGGGCAGAGCGAGCGCTGGCTGAGGTCCGCCAGCTAATGGGATCGGATTGGGGTCATTGGGCCCTTTATCTGGGGCCTGTCGTACGAGGACACTCAATCGGCATCAAGAAAGCGGAAGTGACCCATGTACGAAATAGAGGCAGTCGAGTTGGCCGAGCAGTCCACTGCAGTCATCCGTGACAAGGTCGCCGCAGAGGAGCTTCCGAACTGGATGCCCGGTGCATTTTCCGAAGTCGGGGGTTTCTTGGCTCAGGCCGGCATAGAGCCGACCGGTCCTCCGTTTGCCAGGTATCTACGGGAGGACGGGGTTTTCGAGGTCGAGGCTGGGTTCCCGGTCGGATCGCCGGTAATCGGTGAGGGCAGGGTGGAGCCTTCTTGGTTGCCGGCTGGACCCGCCATCACGGCTCTGCATTCGGGGCCGTATGAAACGCTCCCCGGCACGATCCGTGCCCTGGAAGACTGGATCGAGGGCCACGGCCATGAGGAAGCGGGCGCCTATTGGGAGGTGTATCTCACCAATCCGAACCAGGAGCCGGACGTCAGCGAATGGCACACCAAGGTGGTCATGCCCTACACGCCCGGGATCTGACCGGGTTCCGCTATCTCTCCTCCCGCGTTGTCTTCGGCACTCAGCCTTGACGCTGAAAAGATCGCG
>CAZPIZ010000053.1:0-10090 GCA_964586615.1 uncultured Acidimicrobiaceae bacterium
AACTCGCGGAGCTGGTGGTCCATCTCCTTCTTGTATTCGTCGAGAGGCATGAAAAGATCGGGCCGAATCACGAGGATCGACTGCCCGGTGTTGGTCGGAGTGGTGGCGTCGGTGCGGAAGTTCACTACGTGTCGCCCAAAGGCAGCGCCGGTCATGACCCCGGCCAGGACTCCAATCATGATGTTGAGGCCGGAGCCTTTGTAGCCACCGATTGGCACGAGAAATCCCTCGTCGACCTGGCGTGGATCGGTGACGGGGTTGCCGCTGCCGTCGATCACCCACCCCTCCGGCATAGGTTCGCCTGCTTGTTCCTTCACCCTGATGCTGCCGTGAGAGGCGACCGTCGTGGCGATGTCGAGCTGGAACGGGATCTCATCCCCGGCGGGGAAGGAGGCCGCAATCGGGTTGGTCCCGAGCAACCGCTCCCTGCCGCCCCACGGAGCCAATCCGTTGGCATTGGCAACGGCGAAGTACATCGACGCAAGGTCATGCCGCAGCGCCATGGCGGTGTAGACGCCGGCCGCTCCGGCATGGTTGGAGTGAACGGTGCCGACCATGGCGAGCCCGCTGACCTTTGCCTTCTCGATCGCAAGCTCGGTCGCCTGCGTCATCACCACCTGGCCAAGGCCGTTGTCCCCGTCGACGAGTGCGCTGGTAGCAGTCTCGTGACTCAGCCTGATGTCCGGATTGAGATTGATGGCCCCTGCCTGGATCCTCTTGAGATATGACGGCAACCGGATGATCCCGTGACCGGTTCTTCCTCTCAGGTCGGCCTCAACGAGACGGTCGGCGGTGACAGCGGCGTGGACTTCAATGACCCCGGCGGCCACCAAGACAGCCGCTACGAACTCAACCAGCCGATCCGGGGCAAACCGCTTCTCCACCATCAGGCCCTCCGCTTCGCCCATTAGGCCTGCTCGAATTGTTCGACGGTTCGACCGTCCTCGAAGGTCCGGGTCACATGCGTCGATCCATAGACCCACAAGATCCGCATCGTCGACGAGCCCGGGTTGAGAAACCGGTGAAACTGCCCGGCCGGGACCTGGGTCGTGTCGTACGGCCGCACCGGGAACTGCTCGCCGTCTATCTCGGCAATCCCTTCTCCTTCGATCAGGGTCACCTGCTCGACGGTGTTGTGGCAATGGATCGGAATGCTGGTCCGTGGTGGAAAGGTGGTGATCCCCATGATGAACCCTTGCCCATCGAGGGGTGGAGCGGTCAGTTCAACGCTGGCGATCCCGGCTCCCCGCGCTATCGAAGGCAACTCGGCGAACTTGTAGAGATGTCCCATGTCACTCCTTCATGTCACGTCATGAACCGGCCGCCGTTGACCGATACCGTCTGTCCGGTCATGTAGCCGGCCTGGCTGGAGGCGAGCAGGAGCACCCACCCCGCCGCTTCTTCGGGGGTTTGATACCGACCGAGAGGAATAGTGCTGGCGGTGGCGTCTCGCTCGGCCTCGTCGCGTACCCGGCGGATCCTCTCGGTCATCACTGCCGATGGGGCCAGGGCGTTGACGGTGATCCCATCCGACGCCAGTTCATGCGCCATCACCCTTGTCAAAGAATGAACTCCAGCCTTGGCCGCGGCGTAGGCAGGAGACGTCCGATATCCCGCCGTCTGCCCGGCCATCGAACCGACGTTGATGATTCGGCCCGCGGTCGATGCTCGCAGGAGGGGAACCGCCGCCTTCGAGGTGAGGAATACCGCGGTCAGGTTGAGGTCGATGACCCGCTGCCACTCTTCGTAGGGCAGGTCTTCGGTAGTTCTCTGCACCCAGAACCCACCGGCATTGTTGACCAGTACATCGAGCCGGTCATCTTCCGTCCGAATCCGCTCGAAGACGGCTTCGACCTGGCCGGGATCGGTGACGTCGCATTGGAGAAAGACCGCCCGGTCGAGCTGGCCGGCCACTTCCGCTCCGCCCTCGCTGTCGATATCGAGGACGAACACCTTCGCTCCCGCCCGTGAGAACGCTGCGGCCACGGCGGCTCCGATGCCGGTCGCGGCCCCGGTCACAGCGACAACCCGATTCGAGAAGTCATAGCTCACATCGGTCAAGTTGTCTCACCCCGCTTTGCCGCCTCGGCGAGTGCAAAGAGGTCCTCACCAAGATTTCGGCGAGCGAGCTCGATGGCCGGTCGGGAAGCCTCCCGGAAGACGCTTCTCTCCTCAACGGTGAGGTCGACGAACTCGAGACCGGCGCCCTCGAGCCTGGTTCGCAGCTCGCGTTCATTCTCAGAAGCCAGGCGACGCTGGAGAGCGACCGCTCCGGCGGCTGCTCTCACGACGACAACGCGCACGTCGGGCGGGAGCCCTTCGAAAGCGGCGCGATTGGCGAAGAGCCCTCGAGCTCCGTACAGGTGACCCGACATGGTCACATGGTGATGGACACGGTCGACGCCGTAGGCAACAGTGTTGGCGAGCGGGTTCTCCTGGGCATCGACCTGCCCGGTGGAGATCATTTCGATAGCGGTCTTCAGCTCTACCGCCACCGGGATCGCTCCCCAGGACCGGATCATTTCCTCGTGATAGAGGTTGGGTTGCATCCGCACAGTCATGCCGGCGCAGTCCTCGGGTCGACGGACCGGACGGAGGCGGTTAGTGAAATGCCGGAAGCCGTTGTCCCAATAACCGAGCATCTCGAAGCCGGTGGATTCCCGCACCGCCGCGGTGAGGTGGGCACCGAGCTGGCCGTCCAGGGCAGTGTGGGCTGAGGCGAGATCATCGAACATGAACGGCACTTCGATGATGTTGAGAGCCGACACCCGGGCCCCCTGGTAGCTGGTCGAGAAATAGCAGAGGAACATCTCGCCCGACTCGACCATCTCGAACAGATCGGTCACGGGTCGGCCCTCATCGAGGATGTTCCAGGTCACCGGCATGTCGACGGCACCATCGGTGCCTTCGATCACCGCCGATCGGAAGGCCTCGAGTCCGGCTCCGTGCGAAGTGTCCCTTGGCGCGTAGCCACCTACCGGCAAGGTCAGGCCTGTCACGTAATCCCCCTCTGGCGTAAAGAATCGATCTCTTCGGCGGTCAGACCGAGCTCTGACAAGAGTGACGCGGTGTCGGCACCGAGTTCCGGTGGCGGAAGCCGTATTCCGGCCGGCGTTTCCGAGAACCGGAGCGGCAATCCGAGCATGCGGATCGGTCCGACGATTGGATGATCCATTTCGACGACCATGTCCCGGGCGATCGTCTGCGGACTTGCCAGCGCTTCCGAAACGAGATTGATCGGACCGGCCGGGATACCGGCGGCATCGAGCATCTCGATCCATTCCGCCCTGGTCCGGGTTGCGATGATTTCGGCCACCAGACCGTCGATCTCGCTGCGGTTCTGGACCCGATCCTGATTCCGGGCGAAACCCGGATCGGTCGACCACTCGGGCCTCCCCAGAACCCGGACAAAAGCCGCGAACTGACCGTCATTCCCCACCGCCACCGCCAGGTCTCCATCTTCGGCCGGATAAGTCCGATAGGGGACGATGTTGGGATGGCCATTGCCATAACGGCCGGGTTCGTTTCCGGAGATGAGATGGTTGGCAGCCACATTGGCGAGCATCTGGAGGCCGGTGTCGTGGAGCGTTACCTCACAATGCTGCCCCCGGCCGGTCCGGGTCCGAGCCTGAAGGGCGCCGAGAACCGCGATCGCAGCCATCATCCCCGTGCAGATGTCGACGATGGCAACGCCGAGCTTCATCGGGGTGCCATCTGTCTCACCCGTGATGGCCATCAGCCCGGTTTCGGCCTGAAGGATGAAGTCGTAGCCGGGTTTTCCGGCCTTAGGCCCGGTGGATCCGTACCCGGTTATCGAACACCTGACCGTCGCCGGGCCATGCTCTTCGAACCAGGAGTCTCCGAATCCCCAGGCCTCCATGGTTCCCAGCTTGAAGTTGTCAATCACCACATCAGCGCCGGCCATCAAGCGTCCGAGCAGCTCACGACCCTCGGCGGTCTTGAGATCGAGGGTCAGGCTTCTCTTATTGCGGTTGATCCCCAGGTAGTAAGCGGAGAGCGGACCGACAAAGGGTGGACCCCAGCTGCGGGTGTCGTCACCGTTGCCGGGGTGCTCGACCTTGATCACGTCGGCGCCCATATCGCCAAGTGTCATCGTGCAGAGCGGGCCCGCCAGCACCCGGGTCAGGTCGAGTACCCGAATCCCCGTCAGCGGCCCGTCACCCGGCCCGGATGAAGTCACGGTCGGGCCGCACGGGACGCTTCGCCCTGGTTGCGTCCCTGTTCGAAGTCCGAACGATATTGATCAAGGGCGGCCTTGTTGCGAAGCCGAAACTGATGGAAGTCGGCGGGACGATGCTCAAGAAAGGCGTTCATGCCTTCGAGAGATTCCTCAGTCCCCCAGATGTTCGCCAACAACTCCATCCCATGCTGCCACGACGGATAGAGAGCGTCAGAGTCAAAGTTGAGCGAAACCTTGGTCGCCCGCAACGTCTGGGAGCTGTAGCCCCTGATCTGGGCAACGATCTCCTCGACCCGCCCCAGTAACTCGTCGGCCGGAACCGCAATGTTGGCCAACCCGATTTCGGCCGCCTCTTTACCCGAATAGCGCTTACAGAGAAAGATCATCTCCTTGGCCCGCCGCTCCCCGATGAGCTTGGAGAGGTACTGGGTAGCCCCCACGGTCGGACAGGCGCCAACGCTGGCCCCAGTTTGACCGAAGATGGCGTCCTCGGCGGTCACCACCAGATCGCACCACAACATCAGCTCGTGGCCCCCTCCGACGCATGCCCCCTCCACCATCGCTATCACCGGGATCGGGAGATTGCGACAGATCATGGCCACCTTCAACATGCGATCGTTCCACATCGCCGAATTGGCCTTGTTCAACTTCATCATGGCGTGGAAATCGCCACCAGCCGAGAAATGACCACCGACCCCATAGACCACCGCTGCCACCATGGTCGGGTCTTCCCGGGTCGACTCAAGGGCATGTGCCAGCTCGTCGAGGGTTTGCTCCCGGAAGGCGTTGCGAACCTCCGGGCGGTCGATCCCGATCCAGGCGGCATCATTTCGTCTCTCAAAGACGATCTCCTCATACCCCATGGGCCCCTCCCGAGTTGCCATATTGTGTTGGATGCATCAAATGGGATTTGATGCCGACGGCACCATACTGCGGCCTCACCCCTGGAGAAGAGGAGGAATCGATGTCCGACGGTGAAATCAAATACGACCCGGTGGTGGTCGCCAAATTCCGGGAGATCTGGGGACCCGACTTCCTCCCGCCCTTTCCCCGGCTGGCCGAGTCGAGCGAGGCCATGGCTCCGATCTCGGCGGCCCAGGGGGCGATTTTCGCCAACTCAATCCTGGACCTCAAGTTGCGAGCCGTGATCGTGTTTTCGACGCTGGTTGCGTTGGGGTTCCAACCCGAGGCCAAGCTCTACATACAGGGACTTCGCAATCTCGGGTACAGCGTTCGCGAGATCTCCGAGATGATCGCCCAGGTCGCCCTGTACGCCGGCCTGCCCAGGGGGATCGACGCCAACATGTTGGTGCGCGAGGTAGTCGAAGAGGATGACGAGCGGGCCAAGGCCGAGGGCTTCTTCTACCGCTTTCCCCGGGAGCCAGGTCGATGAAAAGCCCAGATCGATAAAAAGGATGGTTGCAACGAGCCGCGGAGAGTTGTCGGTGGAGTCGATCGGCGCCGGCCCCGACCTCATCCTCCTCCATTCGCTCCTCACGGATAAGGACGCCTTCGATCCGATCGTCCCGCTCCTATCGGATAGGTGGCGGATCAACAAGGTCGGCCTTCCCGGGTTTGACGGTTCGACCCGATGTGAACCGACCATCGATGCCTTCGCCGATTCGGTGGGAGCGCTCCTCGACGAAGGCGGCTTCGACCCACGCACCACGACGCTGATGGGCAACGGCCTCGGCGGATTCGTGGCGCTGGGAACCGCGGTCCGTCATGGAGCTCTCTTCGACCGTCTGGTGCTGATCGGATGCGGTACCGGGTTTGAGCCGGATGCAGCCAAGGTCTTCGACATCATGAGCAGCAAGGTTGCCGAGGGCGGCATGGCCACCGTCAGCGAGATCGCCCTCGGGCGGATCTTCACAGAACCGTATCTGGCCGGTCATCCCGAAGAGGCCGAGGAGCGGCGGCAGGTGCTCCTGGGGACCGATCCCGAGTCGTTCATCATCGCCTGCCGGGCCCTGCAATCCGTCGACTACTCCCACCAGGCCGCCGATGTGCACAACTCCACCCTGGTCGTGGTCGGGTCAGAAGACCAGGCCACTCCTCCGGTGATGGGCCAAGACTTGGCCGATCGGATACCGGCGGCGTCCTTCCGGCTCTTGCCCGGCCTCGCTCACGCTCCCCAACTCCAGGACCCCAAGGCGTTTCTCGACGCCATCGGGTCGTTCCTGCACCAAGTCCGATCCTCATGACCGAGCCTCGTTGACTGCACTGGAACCTCCTGGCGAACGCCGCATCGGCTTTGCGATCACGCTGGTAGCGGCGATGGCGGCTGCCACCTCGTTTGGCCCGATGGTGGGTCTGCTCGGGACCGAATTCATCGACGAGTTCGAGATAAGCCGGGGCCAACTCGGACTCCTGATTGGAATGTCGATGGTCATCGGGGGGGCCTGTTCCCCCGTGGTAGGTGTGCTCACCGACCGGCTCGGCGGCCGGAAGGCGCTGGCGCTCACCTTCGCACTGGCTGGCCTCGGTTACCTGGTGATGGCGGGAGCAGGCTTCTATTTTTTCCTGGCGGTGGCCGCGCTCCTGGCCGGAGTCGCCAACGGTCTCACCAACCCCGCCACCAACAAGTTGATCGTCACCGAGGTGACCCCCGGACGCAGAGGAATCATCACCGGAACCAAGCAGTCGGGTGTCCAGATTGGAACGGCTTTGCTCGGACTCCTGGTTCCTCTGGGCGTCATCACCTGGGGATGGCGGCCCACCGTCCTGATTGCTGGGATCGTGTGGTTGGCCTTCTTGCCGATCACCCTCCGGGTTACGACCCCGGTCCCGGTTTCGGAACGGCTGACCGGACCCCATTGGGCATCAGCCTTTCGGGAGGTGTGGCCGATATCTGCTTTCGGTCTCTTGATCGGGATCGCATCGAGCTTTCTGATCCTCCTGCCCCTTTTCGCAGAGGAGGCGCTCGGCTTCGACCGGATCTCCGCAGGCAGGGCGTCGGCGCTGACCGCTGTGAGCGCCATCGTCGGCAGGCTGGCCTGGCCCCGACGGGCCGAGAGGCGCCAGGCCTTCCCTGCAACCCTGCGAACCCTGGCGGTGTTCACCGTGGTCGGGGTGGCAATCCTGGCGGCTTCGGTCAATGCATCGTGGCTGCTCTGGCCGGCCGCGTTCGTGATGGGGGCATCGGCCGCTTCCTGGAACTCGGTGGGAATGCTCGCCACCATCGTGACCGCCGGGCCGTCCCGGGCGGGTGCCGCCACCGGTTGGGTCCAACTCGGCTTCCTCACCGGGTCGGGGATGAGCACCCCGATCTTTGGCTGGCTGGTCGACCAGACCGGGTCCTACCACCCGGCCCTGGGGATCGCCGCCGTCGCCGCCGCAATCGCCGCGGTGGTAATCACCTTCGCCAGACACAATCCCTCCCGCCGGGATTCTTGAGACTTATACCTGAGACTCAGAGACCCAACAAGCGGGCGGCGTTCGAACCCGCCATCAGCTGCTTCTCGGTCTCGGAAGCGTTGCCCACCCGGTTGATATGGGTCAGGGGATCCTGTTCCCCCATGTCGTAGGGATAGTCGGTCCCCATCAGAATCCGTTCGGCACCGACCCGGTCGACCAGATACTCAAGGCCATCGCCAAAGACGATGCTGTCGAAGTACATCTGCCTTAAGTACGTGCTCGGGGGCCGTTTAATGGCAGTGCCGACGTCGGGGCGAGCTTCATAGGCGTGGTCCATTCGGTCCATGTAGAACGGGAGGTATCCGCCTCCGTGCACCGCCAGGACCTTGGCTTTCGGATGTCGCTCAATCACTCCCCCCAGGACCAGATGGCTCAGCGCCACCGTGGTCTCCAGAGGATTGCCGACGACATTGATCATGTAGTACTGGCCGAGCCTCTCACCGTGGCTGAACCCATTGGGATGAAGTATCACGAGCATGTCGAGGTCTTCGACCTTGCGCCAGAACTGCTCGTAGACCGGATCGTCGTAGTCCACCCCCTCGGCACTGGGGTTGATCGACACGCCGGGAAAGCCGTAGGTGGCGGCGACACGCTCGAGTTCGGATACTGCCTGCTCCGGTGACTGCATAGGGAGGGTGCCCATGCCCACGAACCGATCCGGATGGGCGTCGACCAGCGAGGCGATCGCCTCGTTGCCTAGCTTGGCGATCTCGGTGCCCAGGTCGGGGTCTGCCCAATAGTGGTATTGGGGTGGGGCGATCGCCACCGCCTGCATCTGGACCCCTTGCCGATCCATGTGGGCCAGTCGCCGGGCCGGGTCGGTGAGCAGTGGCAGGAGGTCGGGGAAGATCTTCTGATTGTGCTCCGTCGACGCCCCTCCGAATCTGAGAAACGGGTCCTTCGAGTCGTCGAACTCATTCGACACCAACTGAGCTATCTCCGGAACCAGGATGTGGGCATGAATGTCGACCGTTAACGCCATGAAGTTCTCTCCCCTATCTCAACTAAGGCCTGTCATTCGCTCAAGCCTGTTATTCACTCAGAATGGCCACGGCCCTGGTCGGACCACCGTGGGCCCCGACCACCTTGAGCGGAAATCCGGCGAAAGTGAACCGGCGCCCTACCACCTCGGTCAAGATCAGGTTCTCGTAGTGGGTTATGTGGTTGGCCCGGCACATCATGTGACAGGGGTAGGTCTTCGAGATCGGGTTGTCAGGGGTTGGCGAGTCGACGCCAAACGTCTTCACCCCGCGATCAAGCAGCCACTGGCTGGCCTCGGCGCCGAGACCGGGGAAGTCGGACAGGTACCGGGGAGTTCCCTTGAATCGATCGAAGGTGGCCGTGTAGAAGAAGAGCATGTCGCCCTTGCGGAGCTCCAGATCGGCGGCAGCCAGGGCGGCCTCGATCTGGTCTGGTGAGATGTCGGTCTGGGGGGCGATGTCCGAGACATCGACACAGACCGCCTCCCCGTAGAAGAGGTCGAGGGGCATCTGATCGATAGTCGGGGCGTCGGGGTCAGGATCGAGGTGACTGAACGAGTCCACGTGGGTTGGACCGTTGTCGTTGAGCATGAATCCCCATGTCTGGAACGAGAAGCCGCCCTCGAACCGGGGGGCGGTTTCCTCGTGGGTGACATGTTGAAAGGTGACCGTCTTCAGATGACCCGGATATACCTTCATCCCCTCGTAAATGTCCTGGGACAGATCGACTAACCGCATTTCTCCTCCTCCATCAGTACATGACCACGCCGGCGTTGACGTTGATGTCCGCGCCTGTGATCGCCGCCGCAGCATCCGATACCAGAAACACGACCGCGGCCGCCACATCGTCGGGCGAGGTGAGGCGCCCGAGAGGGGACTGACCCGTAAAGTCGGCCCGCACAACCTCGCCCGGCACTCCCCGAGCCTCCGCCTGACGATCGATGACCCAATCGATCCTCGGACCCTCGACGAAACCCGGTGAGATCAAGTTCACCCTCACTCCGTAGGGACCGGTCTCCAGGGCCAGGGTCCGGGTCAGACCGACCAGAGCAAGCTTGCTGGTGGCATAGGGGCTGCGTCCCATCAATGGGCGCTTGCCGGTGATCGATCCGATGTTGACGATCGAGCCACGTCTCCTCCCGATCATCGCCGGCAAGAAAGCCCGCGAGCAAAGAAAAACGGCGTTGACGTTGACGGTCATGGTCTCCTCCCATGCGGCCGGGTCCAATTCCCACAACATGCCCTGAGGACCGGCCATCCCGCTGTTGTTGACGAGTAGTTCGACCGAACCGAAACCCTGGGCGACCTCTGCCAGACGGTCGATCTCGTCGGGACGACGTAGATCGGTCGGAACGGTCAGAGCTAGCCCCCCCAACTCCTCGACTTCAGCCTTGACGGCATCGAGTTCGGACCCGGATCGGGCCGCCAGGATCAGGTCATAACCGGCCGTGGTCAGGCCCAGCGCGATCGACCGACCAATGCCACGCCCACC
>CAZPIZ010000054.1:0-10086 GCA_964586615.1 uncultured Acidimicrobiaceae bacterium
TGCTTCGAACCGTCGGAGGGTTGTGACACGACCAACCTCACTCTGCCGATTGTCGAGGTTGCACATGGAGACGGCGGAACTTGCTCGATAACAGGGGGAGTGGTCTACCGGGGCGAAGCGATTCCCGAACTCGACGGTCACTACTTCTTCTCCGACTATTGCGGTGGCTATCTCCGCAGCTTCCTCTACGCAGATGGGATCGCAACCGAAGCCCGGGACTGGACCGGCGCGGTGGGGGGGCTGGGATCGGTGGTCTCGTTCGGGGTCGACGCCCAGGGGGAGGTCTACGTCATGACCCCGGACGCCGTCTACCGGATCGACCCTGTGAGGTAAGAAACTGCCGACCCGCGGACGGCGGTTTACGCCTCTCTGCAGCCTACGCGATAGGAGCGGCCCAGCCATTCCTGGAGTTCGTCGTCCATTTCGTCAATGGATGTGATTCGAAGCCGGTAGAGCCAATCGCGGTGAAGCAGATACTCGACCTTGGCAAAACGCGGTGACTCGATCTTTTCCTTCAGCCAGAAGTTCATGGTCATTCCCCGCTCGGATAGCGCCGTCGCCCCGGCAAAGCGCACCAGCACCATGAACCCGATGTTGGTCTTGTTGGCAATAAGGGTGTGCGGCCCGCATTTGCCGACCATCTCCTTGAGCTTTTCCCAAAAGGCGATCGCCGTTGGTCCCTTCCCGTCGAGAAATTGCTCAACGGTGTGGTTGCCACAGGAATGCCATGTATTCGGCTGCCAGAAGAGCTTGCCACAGCGAGGGCAGCTCCACAGGGTCGAGGTATCCGTCACGGATTGGCCAATTTCAGCCACCCCGGCGCATGAGAGCATCGAAACGCTCCCATGTGAGGCTCACTACCTTCCGCTTGTTGCCAGGCCGCCAGTCGATCGTGCCCTTGCTGATGCGCAGTTCGCCCAGCTTGAGACCATCGCTCTTGATGATGAACTTTACGTCCTTGTGAAGGACTACCTTGGCCGGCACCTCGACCTCGATTTCGTGCTGCGCCATTCACCCTCCTTCGAGTGCCCTGGATTCCCGCTACTACCTTAGGTTTGCGGTCCTAGGGGTCCCCGATCGTGTCACCCCCCACTGATACCCTCCCGCGGGTGGAAGTGGGAGAACAACAAGAGCCCGTGGGACGGGTGATCGGAACCGAAGATGCCACCCCGCTGGAGTTCTGGGTGGCGGTGGATCCGGAACGGTTCCTCCAGCTCGACGACGTGGTCGCCTTGGAGCGCCACCTCCCGGGCGGCGAGGTGGTCCACATCTACGGGATGGTCAGCCAGGTCAGGGCCCGCCACGAGGGGGCTCGCTTCGATTCCGACGTCTTCCTGATCGAACAGGGCCTCCTGCCTGCCGAGGTGTCCGAAGCCGCCCAGATCACCGCCACCCGATTTGAGCCCGAGATGTTCGTTCCTCCTCTTCCGGGACAGCCGGTGCGGGTGGCAAAGGGCGCCGAACGCGAACAGGCACTCTTCTTTGACCGCATGGAGAAGAAGCTCCCCGTAGGCCTTTCCCGCGGCGGCGAGCCCCTCTTCGTCAACCTCGAGTTCCTCGACGGCCAGCGCGGCGCCCACGTCAACATCTCCGGCATCTCGGGTGTCGCCACCAAGACGAGCTACGCCACCTTTCTGCTTCATTCTCTCTTCACCTCCGGTGTGCTCGGAAACCGTGCGGTCAACACCAAGGCTTTGATCTTCAATGTCAAGGGGGAAGACCTCTTGTTTCTCGATCATGCCAACGCCGTCCTCGACGATGAGCAGCGGCTTCGGTATCAGCAGCTCGGACTTCCCGCCGAGGCGTTTCGCTCGATGACCGTGTACGCCCCACCCCGTCCGGGAGGGGCGGCGGTCCCGGATGTCGCCTCCCGCTCAACGGGCGTGACAGCATTCTTCTGGACCCTGGAGGAGTTCTGCCGCGACGATCTGCTCCCGTTTCTGTTTGCCGATGCCGAAGACGATCGAGCCCAGTACACGATGGTCGTCTACAACGTGATGGTGCAGCTTCGTCGGGTGGCCGCCATCGGTGACGGCGGGGTCCGGGTGGAGGGTCAGGAGGCAAGAACCTTCCGCGACCTGGCTGACCTGATCACACAGAAGGTGCAGAGCGAGGATGATGGGCCAGCCTGGGCAGGCGTTGCCATCGGTCGGGGAACGATCAATGCCTTCGTCCGCCGTTTGCAGGGATCTGTAAGGCATGTCGAGAGACTGATCCGCGGGGATCAGCCCGACCCTGAAAAGAACCGGATCAAGCTCGACCGCCAGGTCACGGTTGTCGATCTTCACAACTTGCACGATCGAGCAAAGCGGTTCGCGGTCGGCGTGACCGTTCGCAGGGTTTTCGACGACAAGGAGGGCTCCGGTCAGGCGGCCGAGCTTCTATTCCTGGTCCTCGACGAGCTCAACAAGTACGCGCCCCGGGAAGGGAGCAGCCCCATCAAGGAGATCCTGCTCGACGTGGCCGAGCGCGGTCGCAGCCTTGGTGTCATCTTGATCGGCGCTCAGCAAACCGCCAGTGAGGTCGAGAGGCGGATCATCTCCAACTGCTCGATCCGGGTCGTTGGTCGGCTCGACGCCGCCGAAGCCTCTCGAGAGGAGTACGGCTTCCTTCCTGCCATGCAGCGCCAGAGGGCCACGATCCTCAAGCCGGGAACGATGTTGTTGGCCCAGCCCGAGCTGCCAATCCCACTCGTTCTCGAGTTTCCCTTTCCAGCCTGGGCCACCAGGGCGTCCGAGGCGTTGCCCCTTCCGGGGCGCGAGTCGGGCGACCCTTTTGTCGGCCTCACTTGAGGTGAGGGTGACGTGAAGCTGCTCCACACCGCCGACTGGCATGTCGGTCGGACCATCCGCGGTCGTTCGCGCGACGACGAGCATCGTCAGATCCTCGCCGAGATTTCCGCAACGGCGGCGTCGGCCGAGGCCGATCTGATCGTGGTGGCAGGTGATATCTTCGACACCGCCGCCCCCACTCCCGCAGCCGAGGAGATCGTTTATCGGGCGCTTCTCGATCTCGCCGAGGTGGCTCCGGTGGTGATCGTCGCCGGCAACCATGACAATCCCGCCCGGCTGCGAGCGGTTGCTCCTTTGCTTTCCCTCGGTCGGGTCACCGTGGGGGCGACGATTGCCCGGCCCGAGGACGGCGGTGTTCTCGACATCCCCGACCTGGCGGTTCGCATCGCCCTGGTTCCGTTTATCAGCAAACGAGGCATCATCCGGGTCGAGGAGATTCTCCGCTTGGGGCAAGCCGAACGGATCGGTGAGTACGCCGAACGGGTGGCGGGCATTCTGAAAGTGCTGACCGCCGGCATGACCACCGACACGGTCAACCTGGTCGTATCCCACTTGATGGTCGCCGGGGGCCAACCGGGAGGCGGAGAGCGGACGGCGCATCTGTTCGATTACTCGGTTCCGGCGCTCTCCTTTCCCGGCCACATCAACTACGTGGCTCTCGGTCACCTTCATCGTCCGCAAAAGGTTCCTGCGCCTTTGCCCATGTGGTATTCCGGGTCTCCTCTCCAACTCGACTTCGGTGAAGGAGAAGATCGCAAAGCCGTCGTCGTGGTCGAAGCCGAGCCCGGTCTGCCGGTGAGCGTCAGCACCCACGAACTCGCCGGGGGTCGCCGACTGCGAACGCTTCGCGGAACTCTCGCCCAGATCGAAGCGATGGTCGACCACGTGGGAGATGCCTACCTGCGCATCGAATTGGATGAGCTGGCCCGGGCAGGACTCGCCGAGCAGGTCCGGTCAATTCTTCCGGAGGCGGTCGAGGTGCGGCTTGCCGCTCCCACATCTGAGCCGGGGCGGGAGATTCCCCGTCGTTTAGGTCGCGATCCATCGGAGTTGTTCCGCGAATACCTCGGGGTGCGCAAGGTGGACGATCCCCATCTGACGGCGTTGTTCGATGAGCTGTTGGTCGAAGCCCAGGATCATCCAACCGGCGGGGAGGTTGACCTGTGAGGCCAGAGAAGTTGGTTCTCAAGGGTTTCGGGGCCTTTCGCCAGTACACCGAGATCGACTTTGGCGGCGTCGAGCTCTTCGCTCTCACCGGGTCCACCGGATCCGGCAAGACCACCGTTCTCGACGGTATCTGCTTCGCCCTGTACGGGTCGGTTCCTCGGCACGGTCGACGCGACGTGGCGCCGGTGGTGACCCAGGGTTTGACCGAATCGGTTGTGTCCCTCGCGTTTTCGGTCGGTGACGACCACTACTCGGTGGCTCGCCACGTCCGCAAGGACTCGAAGCGAAAGACCGCCTCTACCGACGAGGCCACCCTCGAACGGGGCGGCGAGGTGTTGGCCACAGGAGCCGATGCGGTCACGTCCTCGATCGCGACCCTGCTCGGTCTCGACTTCGACCAGTTCACGACCTGCGTGCTTTTGCCCCAGGGCGAGTTTCAGCGTTTCTTGCACGACAAACCGGCCAATCGTCAGAACCTCTTATCGGCTCTACTCGACCTCGGGGTCTACGAGCGGATCGGTCAAAGGGCCGCGGAGCGTCGGGAGCGAGCCGTCGGCCAGTTGGCGACGATCGACCAGAGGCTTGCCGCTTTGGGGACGATCGAAACCCGGGAGGAGGAGGCCGCGGTGGCCGCGGTGGCCTCGCTAACCGCCCTGTTGGGTGAGGTGGAAGAAATCCAGCCCGAACTCGAACAGCTTGCAACCGCCGGACGCGCCGCCGAAGCCGAGGTCGACCGCGCCAGGAATTGGCATCGGCTTCTCGGCCAACTCAATCCCCCCCAGAATCTCGATTCACTGGCGGGGGACAGGCTCGAGCTGGCTGCGCGTGCGTCCGAGATCGTCACCACCCAGGCCGAAATCGTGGTCCGCATCAGCGCTGCGGAGGAGTTGATTGCCGCCCTTCCTACCTCGAAGCTTCTGTCCCAATGGTCAGCGGCCCGGCAGGATCTGCGGGTCGTCGGGCAGGAAATGGCGCAGGCCAACACGGCGGTGGTCGACGCCCTGGGTCTCGTCGAAAAGGCCAATGTCGCCCTCGCAGCTGCCAAGACGTCGTATCAGGAGGTCATCGACCAAAACCGGGCCGCACATTTGCGCCATACCCTCGTGGTCGGCCATCGCTGCCCGGTTTGTGATCAGGACGTGACGATTCCTCCGCCTCCTATGGTCGAGTCAGGGGTCGAGAAGGCTCGATCCACGATGAAGAAGGCCGAGGAGGAGTTCGACAGGCTGTCGAGAGCGGCGACCGCGGCCGAAAGCCTTCTGCTCCGATTGGAAGAGCGGTTGGCGGGCCTCGGCAAGCAAGTGGCGGAGTCGCCTCCGGAAGTCGAGTTGGCGGCCATCGCCGACCGCATCCAAGGAGCCGATGAGCAGCGGCGGCAGGCCCTCGCAGATGCCGAGGTGGTCAAGCGCCGCCGCGATGAGATCGACGAAGCACGGCAGCGACTGGCCGAGCGTGAGCGCAACGCCATGCTCGAGCTCCAAAATGCCCGCGACCGACTGGCAGGTCTTGAGCCACCGCCACTTTCGTTCGAGGATCCGGCGATCGATTGGAAGGCGCTTACTGCCTGGGCGGCCGATCAAGCGGCCGCAATGGCAGTTGCTGAGGCGGAGGCAGAGGCCAAACACGCCGAGGTGGTGGCCCGCCTGGCGGTGCGGGTCGAAGAGATCAAGGCCCGGTTTGCCGCATTGGACATCCGCGTAGGGGACCGCCCTCCACGTGACGCTGCGGTCGATGCCCTCACCCAGGCCACCACCCGCCTCGAACAGATGCAAAGGGCCAGGATCGAAGCAAGCCAGCTCACGACCGAGCGCCAGACCACGTCGCGGGCTCAAGAGGTGGCAGCCATGTTGGTCAAGCTGCTTCGCAATGACGCCTTCAGGAATTGGCTGCTCGACGAAGTGTTCACCGCCCTGGTGGCCGGTGCCAACGTTCGGCTGGCCGATCTCACCAAGGGCCAGTACTCGCTGGATATGAGCGGGCGCGAGTTCGAGGTGATAGACAATCTCTCGGCTGGCAACCGCCGTTCGGTCAGAACCCTGTCCGGGGGGGAGACGTTCCTGGTTTCTCTCGGCCTCGCCCTGGCTCTGGCCGATCAGGTAGCCGAGACCAGCATCGGATCCGCACGACTCGAGTCGATCTTCCTCGACGAAGGTTTCGGGACCCTGGACAACGAAACTCTCGATGTGGTCGCCTCGGTCATATCCGAGCTGGGAGCGTCCGGTAAGACGGTCGGCATAGTCACCCACGTTGCCGAGCTTGCTGAGCAAATGCCGGTCCGATACGAAATCGGCAAAGGGGTCGGCGGGGCCACCGTTACCGAGGTGAGGCGATGAAGTTCACGGTGCAGCCATGGTCCCCCGAGTACGGAAGCCCCGGCGGCAACGAGGAGCTCGAGGCTCCCGAGGCCCAGGTCGATATCGAGGTCGCGGCGGCGAAATGGGCGCCGATCATCGTCAACGCCAAGCCAGCCGACGAGGTGCTCTTCGTCGACGGGGTCCGCCGCATCGATGCCAACCTCTGGATTGAAGAGGAGGATGGCACTCCGATGCTTGCACTGGCCGCCAGCTATGGCGCCGGGGCGGTGCTGTGCAACCACAGCGCCCGGATCGTGGCCCAGGAGATCCGGCGCGGGGTCTTTACGGCCGCCTCCGCAGCGAGTCGGATCGTGACCCGTCATGCCGAATACGACGTGCACTACACGCGAGGAATCGTCCCCGAAGACCTCTGGCTCGGGCTCCAACAAAGGATGGGTGAACTGGAGGGGATGATCACCGCGTCCCATGCCGATGCGCCTCTGATCGTCGTCGACGGCCCCCTCTCCCATCACCGTCATGTGCCGGGTGCTGTCGGGTATATCAAGACCCAGCACGTGCAGTATCTTCCGCCCAACCTTCGCCCGATCCTGGGGCATCTGGGGCCCGGAGACCGGACTCCGCTCTTTCTCACCA
Source organism: uncultured Acidimicrobiaceae bacterium (assembly GCA_964586615.1). Taxonomy (GTDB): domain Bacteria; phylum Actinomycetota; class Acidimicrobiia; order Spongiisociales; family ZC4RG35; genus DATEEG01. The sequence goes on from CAZPIZ010000054.1 coordinate 6,908, forward strand.
CCACAAGCTGGAGTCGTTTTTCCTGGTATCTGAAACTCCCCTTAAAGGGTGCGGGTCCGATGGATGGCATTGTCCGGGCCGAGATCAACGCCGATCACGATCTGGGATCGGCCCGGAGAATCGCCGATCTCACGGCCGCGACCATGTGCCGCTACGCCAGCGCCGCCCACAAGGACCCGCGCGCCCCCCAAAACCTGTACCCGGTGGGCCAACTCGAGCGCAGGCTCCACCACCTGCTCGGTGATCGCGATCTGCTCTACCGGTCCCTCCGGGTGGCAGGGCGCGATTTGGCCGATAAGGTCGGGCCATGACAGCTTTCTCCTCGCCTGGCGAGCTCGCCGGGTCGGTCGGTTCGCATCTTGGGTATTCGGACTGGCTCGAGATAACCCAGGAGCGGATCGACGCCTTTGCCGACGCCACCGACGACCATCAATGGATTCATGTCGATCCCGAGCGGGCCACGACCGGGCCATTCGGCACAACCATCGCCCATGGTTATCTCACGTTGTCCCTTGCCGTCCGTTTCGTGGACGAGATCTTCTCCGTGGACGGGGTGAGGATGGGCGTCAACTATGGGACCAACAAGGTTCGGTTCGTCTCGCCGGTCCCGGTTGGCTCCAGGCTGCGGGCGGGCGGCACGTTGGCAGCGGTCGAAGAGGTTGCCGGGGGTATTCAGGCGACTTTGGATCTGACCTTCGAGGTGGAGGGCGCTGGCAAACCGGCCTGCGTCGCCCAGGTTCTGTACCGGCTATATACCTAACGACGATTTACGTTCTAGATCTCGGACTTGGCCTCGCGGGTCATCAAGCTCATGACGGCCTCTCTCGGATGGTGCCCCTCATAGAGGACCCGGGCAACCTCCAGCGCGATTGGCATCTCGACGCCGGCCCGGTCGGCGAGCTCCAGCACCGCGCGTGTGGTCTTGACCCCCTCGGCCACCATCTTCATCTCGTCGAGGATCTCATCGAGTTTGCGTCCCTGCGCCAACCCCATCCCGACCCGGTGGTTGCGGCTTTGGATGGATGTGCAGGTGGCAATCAGGTCACCCATGCCCGCCAGACCGGCGAAGGTCGCGGGTTGTCCGCCCAGCGCCACTCCCAGCCGGGTCAATTCGGCAAGTGCCCTCGTCAACAACGCCGCTCTGGTGTTGTCCCCGAACCCCAATCCGGTCGACATCCCGGCGGCGATCGCCATCACGTTCTTGACCGATCCCGCTAGCTCGCACCCGATGACGTCGGGGTTGGTGTAGACGCGGAAGGTTGGGCCCATGAAGGTCCTCTGGACGATCGTCGCTGCCCCGTCCTCGGTCATGGCGACCACCGCCGCCGTGGGGTGACCCGCCATGACCTCGCCGGCGAGGTTAGGTCCTGTCAGTACCCCGATTCTGTGGGGGTTGTGATTTGGGAGGAGGTCGGCGATGACCTCGGTCATCCGTCTAAGGCTGTTCTCTTCTATGCCTTTGGTCAGGGATACAAGTGGCAGATCGGGTGGGAGAGCGGACATCCGGCTCATGACCTCGCCAAACCCGTGGGACGGAACTGCCATCGCCAGAACCGCCGCCCCCTCGGTGGCTTCGTCCAGTTCGCTGGTGGCGCGCAGGCCATACGGGAGGCGATGTCCGGGGAGGTACTCCGGATTCTCTGACGTGTTGTTGATGACCTCTGCGAGGTCGGCGCGACGCGACCAAAGGACCACGGGGTGCTGGGTCGCAGCCAGGGCAGCTACGGCAGTTCCCCAGGAGCCGGCTCCGATCACCGCAACGTGTTCCATATCGACCCAAGGTACAGCTTGAACCGTTGGGGCGCGACAGAACAGGGCTTGGGTGTTGTCACAATGGGGGCATGGCACGGCTCGGGATTGTCGGATTCACCAACAGCGGCAAGACCACGCTCTTCAATGCACTCACCGGCCTCGGAGCCGTCACTGCCGCCCATCCCTACAGCACCATCGAACCCAATGTCGGTGTCGCCCGCATCCCTGATCCCAAATTGGAAGAGGCGGCGAAGGTTGAGAAGTCGGCCAAGGTGGTGCCGGCCACGCTGGAGCTGCTCGATCTCCCCGCCCTGTCACCTCCGGGTCGGGAAGGTGGCGGCCTCGGAGGCCAATACCTCGGGCGTTTGCGAGAGATGGACGCACTAGTGGTGGTCATGCGCGCCTTCTCGAACCCATCGGTTACGAGCGAGGACACGGGCACCGATCCGATCGTCCAGGCCGAGGAACTCTTGTTGGAGCTGGCCCTGGCGGACCATGAAGCCCTTTCCCGCCGGGCAGAGCGGCTCAAGAAGGAGGCGAACGCCGACGTCTCCAAACGCGCCACCGCTGAAGCGATCAATGAGGGGGTGGCGGTTCTCGCGGGCGGTGAGTCCCTTCGAACCCGGGCATGGTCCGAAGAGGCCCTTGCAGCTTTTAGAGACACGAGCCCACTCACGCTCAAACCGGCGGTGTGGGTCGTCAACCTCGATGAGGATGCCCAGGACACATCGGAGCTGGTCGAAAGGCTCCAAAAACTGGTTCCACCAGGAGATCCGGTCGTCGCGGTTTCGGCCCGTCTCGAGGAGGAAGGGGCGAAGCTATCGCCCGAAGAGCGAGCCGAACTATTCGAGGGCCTGGGTCTCGGTGAGGGAGCCCTGGCGGTGATGGTCCGCGCCGCCTACCGGGGTCTCGGCCTCCTCTCGTTCTATACCGTGGGTCCCAAGGAGTCGAGGGCCTGGACCGTCCGCGCCGGGGCGGCTGCTCCCGAAGCAGCCGGAAAGATCCATTCCGATCTTGAGAGGGGATTCATCCGCGCTGAGGTCTCGACGATCGATCAGGTCATCGATGCGGGGGGTTGGGATCAGGCGAAGCGGGCCGGATCCGTGCGCGTGGAAGGGAAGTCGTACGTCGTCAACCCGGGTGACGTCCTGGTGATTCGTTTCTCTGTTTAGTCCACCGGGGAGGGGGGCTTGGTTGTTTACACAACTGTTTGCGGGCGCAGAACCCCATCTATATGATGCAAAGTGCCGCTCAGTGGCCCCACACGGGGCGGCACCCAACCCCACGACAGGGACGGAACGGGACCCCCTGGCACCCGCCGATGGAAAACCCTGTCGGCTCTTCGCAAGAAGAGCACAGCGGGGCTCCGGCTGCCCCCCTTGCCGGAGCCCCGCTTTTCTTGAGTCGGTGAACTCCCCTAATCGTCG